>CAMWRK010000216.1 GCA_947176655.1 uncultured Prevotellaceae bacterium
GACGCACCGCGCTTTTCCTATCGCGGCACCATGCTCGACGTTTCCCGCCACTTCGTCCCCCTGGATTCGCTGAAGCGTTATGTCGACATGCTTGCACTGCACAACATCAACCGCTTCCACTGGCATCTTTCCGAGGATCAGGGATGGCGCATCGAGATAAAGAGCCGTCCTCTGCTGACGGAACTTGGCTCCAAGCGTTCCGAAACGGTAATAGGACGCAACTCCGGCAAGTATGACGGCATTCCTTACGGCGGCTTCTATACTCAGGAAGAGGCAAAGGAACTTGTACGCTATGCCGCTGAGCGCTACATCACCATCATTCCCGAGATAGACATGCCGGGCCACATGATGGGCGCTCTGCACGGCTATCCTGAACTCGGTTGCACCGGCGGCCCTTACGAAGTATGGCGTCAGTGGGGTGTTTCCGACGAAGTGCTGTGCGCCGGCAATGACGAGACCCTGCGTTTCATCGAGGACGTGCTGACAGAGATTACCGAGATATTCCCCTCCGAATACATACACGTGGGTGGCGACGAATGTCCAAAGACACGATGGAAAGAATGTCCCAAGTGTCAGGCGCGTATCAAGCAGCTCGGCATCAAGGCCGACGACAAGCACTCTGCCGAAGAGTATCTTCAGAGCTTCATCATAGGCCACGCCGAGAAATTCCTCAACTCCAAGGGACGCAGACTCATTGGCTGGGATGAGATTCTCGAAGGCGGTCTGGCTCCTAACTCCACCGTCATGTCATGGCGGGGCGAAGGCGGAGGCATCGAGGCTGCACGCCAGAAGCACGATGTCATCATGACCCCCAATTCATACCTCTATTTCGACTACTACCAGACCAAGGATACAGAGAACGAACCACTTGCCATCGGCGGGTATGTACCTGTGGAACGTGTATACAGCTATGAACCGGCTCCCAAGGCTCTGACCCCCGAGGAGCAGAAGTACATCATCGGCGTGCAGGCCAATCTCTGGACAGAATATGTACCGACATACAGCCACGTGGAGTACATGCTCCTGCCACGTTTGGCCGCCCTTTGCGAAGTGCAGTGGAGCCGCGCCGACAAGAAGGATTACGACAGTTTCATAGCACGTCTGCCGCAGCTTGTCAAGCTCTATGACCTCAACAGGTACAACTACGCTACCCACGTTTTCGACATCAGGGTAAGCATTGCACCCGACACCGAGGAGGAAGTCCTGAAAGTCGCCCTCTCCACCATAGACGGCAGTCCTATTCACTACACTTTGGACGGCACGGAGCCTGACGAAACCTCACCTCTCTATACAGATACGCTCCGTATCAACGAAGACTGTACGATAAGTGCCATAGGCATACGTCCGACAGGAACGACACGTGTGTTCAGAGACGAGGTGAAGATGCACAAGGCTGCTTTCAAGCCCATTACCATGCTCCAGCCCATCAATGCACAGTATGCCTACGACGGTGCCGGTACGTTGCTTGACGGACTCAGGGGCGGCCAGAACTATAAGACCGGTCGCTGGATAGCTTTCTACCGCAACGACATGGAAGCCGTCATAGACATGAAGCAGCCCACGGAAATATCCTCTGTATCAATATCCACACTTGTGGAGAAGGGCGACTGGGTATTCGACGCACGCCGTTTTGCCGTGTCAGTGTCCGACGATGGCGAAAGCTTCACAGAGATCGCTGCCGAGGACTATCCCGAGATGACTCCGGATAGTCCCAACAGGATTTATGACCACACCCTCAGCTTCGCTCCGGTATCTGCACGTTACATCAAGGTATATGTCCGTCCGGAGCACAGCCTGCCGGAGTGGCACGGCGGCAAGGGTAATCCCGCATTCGTCTTCATCGACGAAATCACTGTAAACTAAAGGTGTTCATATAACCGACCAGATATAAAGGCGGTGTGCCGGAACCAAAGGCATACCGCCTTTGTTTTTTGCAGGTTACTTGTAAAACAGCTTGTTTTCTGCAAGCCCGGACAGGAAATCATCTGACAGGCAAATATACAAAGATGCCCGGAAGCGAACTTCCGGGCATCTGATGTATGATAACGGTAAATCTCGGATTAGCCGTTAACCTTCTTCATGTGTGCGATCAGCTCCAGAACCTTGTTGGAGTAGCCGATTTCGTTGTCGTACCAGCTGACAACCTTAACGAAGGTGTCGGTCAGTGCGATACCGGCCTTGGCGTCGAAGATAGAAGTGCGGGTGTCACCCAGGAAGTCGCTTGATACGACAGCATCCTCTGTGTAACCCAGTACGCCTTTCAGCTCACCCTCGGAAGCAGCCTTCATGGCAGCGCAAATCTCCTCGTACTTGGCGGGCTTGGCCAGGTTTACAGTCAGGTCTACAACAGATACGTCCAGAGTGGGAACACGCATGGACATACCGGTCAGCTTGCCGTTCAGCTCGGGGATAACCTTACCTACAGCCTTTGCAGCACCGGTAGAAGAGGGGATGATGTTGCCGGAAGCGGCACGGCCACCACGCCAGTCCTTCATAGATGGACCGTCAACGGTCTTCTGTGTTGCGGTGGTAGAGTGTACGGTGGTCATCAGACCGTCGGTGATACCCCAGTTGTCGTTCAACACCTTGGCGATGGGAGCCAGGCAGTTTGTGGTGCAGGAAGCGTTTGACACGAACTGAGTGCCCTTGACATACTTGTCGAAGTTTACGCCGCATACGAACATGGGAGTTGCATCCTTTGAGGGAGCTGACATAACAACATACTTGGCACCTGCCTCGATGTGAGCCTGAGCCTTGTCCTGAGACAGGAACAGACCTGTTGATTCTACAACATACTCTGCCTCGATCTCGTTCCACTTCAGGTCGGCGGGGTTACGCTCTGCGGTGACACGGATAGACTTGCCGTTTACGATGAGCTTGCTGTTCTCCACGTCGGCCTCGATGGTGCCGTCGAACTGACCGTGCATTGTGTCATACTTGAGCATGTATGCCAGGTAGTCCACGGGGCACAGGTCATTGATACCTACGATCTCGATGTCATCACGTGTCTGAGCGGCACGGAATACGAAACGACCGATACGGCCGAAACCATTAATACCTACTTTTGTAGCCATTTCTTTTTAATGTTTAGCGGTTAAAATGAATAACTATGTTTATTAACTCTGTTTTCTGATTTTACCGTGCGCTTATCCGCAATTACAATATTCCGCACTTCGGCATGCCGCCATCAGAAGTACGGCAACGAGGCACATCAGTGTAATAACTACATTTTTACGCACTTTTCTTTCCTTATCTTGCGCAAATTTACAAAATTCTTTTTAATTTCGTGGCGCAATGGACAAAGAAATTTGTTTGCGATACTGAATAACTTTTAATACTACTATTGAAAAATGGCAAAAAGTACATTCCTGCAAGACTTCAAGGCGTTCGCCATGAAAGGCAATGTCGTCGATATGGCCGTGGGTGTCATCATCGGCGGTGCGTTCGGCAAGATCGTGTCGAGCGTTGTCAATGACCTTATCATGCCTCCCATCGGATGGCTGATAGGCGGTGTGAATTTCAGGGACCTGAAATTCGATCTTCCCGTCAATCCGTTGCATGCCATTGCCGGAGTGGAACAGGAACCCGTGAGCATCAACTACGGCAATTTCCTGCAGACCACTCTCGACTTCCTGATTATCGCTTTCTGCATCTTCCTTCTCATCAAAGGCATCGCACGTCTGACGCGCAAGAAAGAGGAAGCCAAGGTACAGGCACCTGCACCGGCTCCCGAACCAAGTGCGGAGGAGAAACTGCTGACGGAGATACGCGACTTGCTGAAGAACAAGTAGGCAAAGTTGTACAGACGCACAAAACACAAAAGCGGCATGCCACATAACACGGCATACCGCATTTGTGTTTGTACATTCCGATAATCAGAAGCAAACGTCCAACATTTCTTTACCCAGCTT
>CAMWRK010000217.1 GCA_947176655.1 uncultured Prevotellaceae bacterium
ATGGATAAACCGTTCAGAGGTCAATATTGTGTTTCACAGCGACATCATTCCAGATGAGTTACTTCCGACATTCAACTGCAACCCTATAGAGATGCATCTGCACAACATCAAGGGGCTGGATGAGGAATTTCTGTATTTCAACGATGACATGTTCCCATTGAAACCATGCAAGCCAACGGATTTCTTCCGTAATGGCAAAGGTGTCATAGGAATTAGCCGCAACCTGTTGGTCTGTGGTATGTTCAGACGGATATGCAAAAATTCCAGCCAGCTTGCCTATAAGGCATTGCGACACAGACCACCGATACATTTTTTGCGTCCACAGCATATCTGCTCACCTATGCTTAGAAGCGAAGTACAGGAAGTATACAATATTACACGAGAGGAAATACTTGCTTCGTTCACAAAAATACGAACCGACAAGAATCTGAACCAGTATCTTTTTCTTGACTACATGTACCTGAAAGGCAAAATTATCAATGAGCGACAGTCAAAGAAACACTTCTCCGTAGGCATCACTTCTGTTAGGAAACTGCGTGACTTCATAGAAAAGCCAACGCACAAACTTACCTGTATAAATGATGTACAGTTGAGTGATAAACGTTACAAAGAATTACATTCGGCCTTGCATGGTGCTTTTCAGCAAGCCTTCCCAAACACATCTAAATATGAAGTCAATTAATAAGTTTCCTCTTTCGTTAGTTACATGTGTATATGGAGTAGAAGAGTACATTGAACAATACGCCGACAGTATCTTCTCACAGACATATACCGACATTGAATATGTCTTCGTGAACGATGGAGCCAAGGATAAGTCCATGCAGATACTTGAGCACGTAATCGAACAACGATACCAGCACCTGCGTAAAAACATCGTCATACTAAACCAAAAGAACCAAGGGTTGCCCATAGCGCGTAAAAACGGCATCGAGCAGGCACGCGGAGAATACATTCTGTGTGCAGACCCTGATGACTGGTTGGAACATAATGCGGTTGAAGCAATCCTGAAGACAATAAAAGAAAGCCGTGCCGATATTGTTTATTTTGATTTAGTCAAGGAATATGGACACAGGCAAAGTATAAAACGAGAGAGGAGCTACACCGCAGCAACCAAAGAACTGTGGATAGAAAACATATTCAATTACAAATCACACGGCTATAGCGTAACAAAATGCTTCCGACGTGCATTGTATACAGAAAACCGCATATATACTCCAATTTTAGGCATGCATGAGGATATTTATCTGATGACACAGATAATATATTACGCAGAGAGCATTGTACAATTGCCCTTGACGTTGTACCATTATCGCAAAACCAACAAAGGCTCTATGTGCGCACAAAACACAGCTACACGCCATATCGCATCTTCGCGAAACTTGTTGGATCTTTACAAAAACTACATGCACAACATCGATAACAGCCCAATAAAACATGTAGCAGGCGGAATTGTCATGCGGGCAGGGTGGCACTCATTGCTACACAAATACGATTTTACAAAAGAATATCCTTGGCTTACTGATGCCATCTGCGACACACGAATCAGTAGCAGATACCAAACCGGCTTATTACCACAGGTAATAGTCAAGATTGTGTCATGTATAAAGAAACGACATCGCAAGTCGTGATTTCCCATACCTAAGGGGAAGCGGTTCTTTATTCTTCACCAAATATCTCTTTAATGTAGACCGGGCTATGCATAGACTTTCTTATCTCTTCGTCTGATGGCAGTTTCCTCCAATCACCATAAATGTCTGTCAAGTAAGCGTCAGTATTTCCTGGCACAGGAAACTCGACACCTTCAAATTCCATCTTGGAAAGAGGGAAAATGTTCCGCTTGAAGAACTTGCTTTTGTAGAAGCCGGAACCAAGACATACACGATGCTCACCATTTGAGTTGAAACGTCCTATCAGCCGGGACAATGGTATAAGCAAACCAAAATTTATCCATTGCACCAATTTAATGGCAGCATGTCTTAGCCTCCTGTTCTCTATATATTGAGTAGAATGTTGCATTTCCAAATAGAAGAACTTGGCCAGATGTGCTGCAAAACGTGTGGCGCGCTCTATGTAAAACACATCAAGGCTGAGTCCCTGATATTTGAAATACTTTGCCCTATAATCGGTTGTCTCCACCGGATTGTCCTTTTTACAGAACTTGCCGAAAACATTCACATAGTCTGGGTCGGTCTTTGTACACAGATAAAAATACTCGTCACTTTCCATCTTGACAAGAATCTTTTCCAACTTCCGATAGTCTTCCTCTAACATGGATACATCCAAGTCATCATCCCAAGGAATGAACCCCTTATGGCGTGCTGCTCCCAACAATGTACCGGAACATAGCCACCACTTAATATCGTGTTTCTTGCAGATTTCTGCAAAAGCCACAAGGAGCTTTACCATCTCCTTCTGGTCTCGCCGAAGAACGGAGCCTTCCGGATTATATATTCTCATATGCGTTTACTTTTTCATACATAATTCATCGAGAAGAAGTCTCCACTTCTCGTAAATAATTTCAGGAGCATATTCTCTCCTCTTGACAACAGAACCTTTCCTGATGCGCAACCTCTCTTCATCTGTCATGGCAGCAATTCTCAACAGAGTCTCTGCATATTTATACTCATCAAAAGCCGGTACAACAAATCCACATTCACCATCAGGCGAAAGCACGTCCTTTACTCCCGAAGTGCATCCAAAGGCAACACATATACACCCGTGTGCTTGCCCTTCTGTCAATGCCAAGGGCCATCCCTCCGTCTCAGATGTCAAAGCAACCACAGATGCCCTCCTGTAGTACTCTGACACATCATCTCTTCTGCCATCAAACGAAACCCTTTCAAGGTGCAACTCCTCTGCCAGCCGTTTCATTCTATACCAATCTGCGCCGTCACCTACGAGGACAAGTTTCCAGTCACACATGTTCCATTGAACTGTCTGCCATATCCTTAACAGTCTGTCTATGCGCTTGGACCAGTTCTCGAATCTTCCGACAAAAAGAATTATATTCTCCTTGCAATAATTAACACAATCAACAGGACGCTCGGAATTCTCTATAGCATAAATATGGGAATATTCGGAATCGATTCCCAACGCAGAAGCCGTTTCCTGTTTGTACGACTCACAAAGGACAGTATAGGCGTCGGACGTGTCATAATCTCTTTGTGTACGGCTAATGGCCATTCGCATTGCCAATGTCCCGTCTTCATATCTTCTCTTATTGAACAAGTTCCACATCAACTTACGAAAAATACCACTCTGCCTGCGATGCACTATTGCATACCTCTGCCAAAAAGGTTCACCATGACAAGCGACAATCGTCTTAACGCTCGTTCTGGCCTTGATTCGCTCTATCCCTGGAATTGCCTTGACCACTTGGACAAGTACATCTATGCCATCATCTATGATTAAACGCTCCACCATCCTTGCTCTTCTTGCGGAAATGGCTTGCGTAGGAATCTTACGTAAAATGAAATTTCTCCCGCCTCCGTCCGTCATTAATGGCCACGCTATTTTTGAGGCATACACATATACCTTATATTCCTTGTACGCGCTTAAATAATTGGCAACGTCTATCGTAACCCTCTCTGCCCCACCTGAAGGAAAATAATTATGTAAGAAAGCGACTTTTAGCATATCCTATCACAATTACAATTATTTCTTGTAATGTTTCTTGAGTGTGCCTAAGGACAGTCCGTCACAGAAGCGATGGTGCAAAGTTAATATAAATTCTCATCACTCATGTCAAAATTATTAATTTTACGATATTTCTAGTCCAGTTCTTCCAAGTTGTAGAGTGGAAACTTAACGCGGCATACGTTGCGTTTCTATTTGGATTCTTCAGAATCACATATATAGATAAGGGTATAGG
>CAMWRK010000218.1 GCA_947176655.1 uncultured Prevotellaceae bacterium
ATAGAACACCCGCCCCCCCACACACATGACTGCACTACGTACTATTTACAGACTGACAGCACTGCTCCTATGCGGTGCTTTTTCAGCCACGACGCACGGGCTTCGCGCCCAGAACCTGCTGGTGCGCTCCACGCCGGAGGCGGAGGGGCTTGCCTCGGCACACGTGCGCGACTTCATGGACAGGCTGATGGCAGACAGCCGCTGCGAGGTGCACTCGTGCATCATCCTGAGGCACGGGCATGTCATCGCGGAGATGTATCCGCGTCCGTGGCGGCGTGACTACCGCCAGACGATGTATTCCGTATCGAAGAGCTTCACGGCGGCTGCCGTGGGAATGTGCATGGCCGACAGCCTGCTGTCGCTGGAGGACTCCATCGGCAGGTTCTTTCCCCTGCTGTTGCCGGAGGATGCCTCGGACACGCTGAGAGCCATAACGGTGCGCGACCTGCTGACGATGCAGAGCGGACTGCCTGTGGACACGAAGATGAGGACATACGAGACGGAATGGATAAAGGCGTACCTGCGCCAGAGGCCTGTGGCCATGCCTGGGACGAGGTGGGCATACGACAGCATCGTCACGTATCTGCTTTCGGCCATAGTGCAGGAGGTTTCGGACATGCCTCTGATGCAGTTCCTGAACGAGAGGCTTTTCCTGCCGATGGGCATCGGCGATGCGGCATGGGAGGAAAGTCCCGAGGGCGTGTCCTGCGGCGGATGGGGGCTGTATATACGTCCGGAGGACATGGCCAGGTTCGGGCAGCTGCTGCTCGACGGGGGCATGTGGAACGGTGTGCGCCTGTTGCCGGAGGGGTGGACGGGAGAGATGATGAAGGCTCAGAGCGTGAACGGGCGGTACGGTTTCCAGATGTGGCAATGCCAGTACCCGGGATGGGCCGAGGCGAACGGGTCATACGGGCAGCACATATTCGTCATACCGGAGGCGGACATGGTGGTGACACTGACGCAATGCAACCACCGGCGCACAGCCGTCACGAAATGGATAAAGGAGATTCTTGCGGACAACTGTAAGGACGGTCCGCTGGCAAAAAGCGGATACAGGCTGACGTTCGACAGCTACGCCCTGCCGACGGCTGGCGGCGGCAGGGGCACCGACAGGCTGGCGAAGCCTGTGCGACTTGCCCTTGCCAGGAACATGCTGGGATGGGAAGGGCTGACAATACGCACCGGGGAGGAGGGTCTGGCACTGGAGATAACCGACGGGGAAATGCGTACGTACACGCTGAGACCGGGATACGGGAGATGGAACGAGGATGCCTTCTGCGGACGGCCTTACCACAACCCTGCCTTCATGAACAATTTCAGCAACCTGCCCGACACGTGGCACGTGGCGTCGTCCTACGGATGGGCGGACAGGAACACTTTGAACCTGCGGCTGCACTGGGTGGACTGGCTCACGAGTGCGGAGGTGCAGATAAGGCTTTCCGGTGCCTCGGCCAGCCTGACAGTCAGGCCGCGGGACACCGGAAAGGCAACAAGTACTGTCGCCTGGGTGCGACAGTAGGCAATCTCATACCTGCGGCTGTACGCCACTCATCACACTCATCAGAACACCACCTTGCGGCCTCCGATGATGACAAGCTGGCCCTTGCGTGCGTTGCGGAGCTCGCGACCGGTCAGGTCATACATCCTGCCGTCCGTAGGCTCGTGGTGTGGGGAGAGGAGGGCACCGATACCCGTTTCCGCTCCGTCCGCCCTGACGGCGATGTCGTCTATGGCCACATAGGCCGGGGTGTTGATGCCGTAGCTGCCTGTCTGGTCCGGGGAGACGCGGAAGCCGAACCTTACGGCGTGTACCTTGCCGAGGGAGGAGAGATCCATCCATGTCCATCCGCTGACATGGTGCGTGCCGTCCACGAGACGCAGCTCTGCCGTCGAGGTGTTCCGGCCGTCGGCATCATATCCGTAGGCTATGAAATCCACGTATGTGTCCTTTGTGGCGGCGGAACAGTAGTCGCCGCCATTTGTCATGTTGCTGAGGAAGTAGGCGGTCGGCGCCACATAGGCATGGTCCATGAGGCGTGCGTGTCCGTCTCCGAAGGTGAGCAGGGCGCGGGAGTCGGTGCCGCCCCAGGGTGTGTTGTCGCAACCGTTTATCACGGCGAAATGATCCGATGCCGCATGGCCGCCATGGCCGCGTCCGCTCTCTGCCGTCCGGCAAAGGACGGTGAGCTGTTCCATGTAGGTGATGCCGGAGAGAGAGGAGCAGGCATAGTCGGACACGGCGATGCCGCCGTTCCAGTAGGCCCATGCACCCCAGCTGTTGTTCAGGGTGGAGGACAGGAAGGTGTTGCCCTTGTCATACCATCCGTAGGCCTGCTCCTCGGTGTATGCTCCTGTGCCGCTTTCGCCGTAGAGGAGCGGGCCTCCGTACTGGGGCGTGTCTGTCAGCGATGACCAGTAGGTGCCGGCCTGTGCGCCGCCGCCCTTGTAGTCGGCATCCTCAAAGGTGAGCACGGCCAGACCGGTGTCCATGGAGGGGACGTCGCCGCCGGCCATGTGCAGGTCAAGGGCTCCGGCCACCTCGGTGCTGCTCTCCCCTATCCATCCGTTGCTCTGGAGGACGGCGGTCTGCACCTTGACGAAGTGCACGCCGGGGAGGTTGGCCGGCCGTCCCTGACTGTCCACGGCCCACTGGAGGTCGAGCCTGCTGGCCAGGCTGTCGTTGGGCTGGTTGTCGGCATAGCCCCAGGCGTATGGCGTCTGCACATAGTAGGAGCCGTCGCCCTTGGCGTCCACGGAGTTCGGGGCGAGGCGGACGCCTGTGAACGTGAGTGTCTGTGCCTGGCCGAGCCACTGTGGCCAGTAGTCCTGGCGGTGATAGGCGTTCATGGCGATGTATCCCTCGCTGCCTTCGCTGTCTGTCCAGCGTATGTATGTGTCGTCCGTCACGGGGGATGCGGGTACGGGTGTGGGCATGTGGTCTGCGGTGGGGCGGTGGTATGTCACGGTATAGTCGCGCCAGGTCCCGGCCTTGGCATATTCGCTTCCGGCCAGTTCATACCACGTGTCGTCGGGCAGGCCGTTGGCGTTGGCATCGTAGCTGACGTAGACCACGGCAGGTTCGCTGGAGCCGCCCTGGCGCGCGTCGCCGCCGGCGGCGGCCATGTAGGAGTTGCCCAGCACCTGCAGGTCGTAGTGTCCGGGGCGGTTCTCCACCATGTGGTCGAAGCCGAAGACGATGTAGCCGCCGAATGCTCCCAGGGAGACGGTACCGCCCTGGCGCAGCAGTTCCTCGGCCTTGCGCCTGAGGGTTTCGGGGGTGTCGCCGCTCTCGTACTCGGGCATGGTGTTCAGGAACTGGCCCGGGGCGGGGCAATATTCGTACACACGGTGGATTCCGACGGACGTGGCGTCTTCGCCGTGAAGTGGCTCCTGGGCACGGACATGTGCCGTGGCAGCGCACATCAGTGCCACAGGAGTCATCGTCAGCAGATAGTTTCCTTTCATTTGTATATATATATAATGGTGTAGACAGATTGTCGGTATGTCCGTCATCCCGCGGACAATCATTGTGCTGGCATATTGGCAGGTCTTCTGACTTTGTCCTGTTGGCGGCACGCCTTCCCGGAGACTTCGTGTGCTCCAGTGGCTCGTCCCCCTCCCGTATCGCATATACCTTATATATATATTATACGGACGGTGACTTGTGTGTCGCCCGAAGAACGGACTCACAGCATCGGGTAATGTTGCAGACTTGCACTGCATTCCCATCTTAGCCCCTCGACCCTCTTGTGTAGCCACGGGGGAACCAAATGCGCTGCAAAGGTATGAAAAAAAATACGGATCGGGCAAGGGGGAAGTGTGC
>CAMWRK010000219.1 GCA_947176655.1 uncultured Prevotellaceae bacterium
TGTCAGGAATTTTAATCTTGTTTTGGAAATTGGAGGATTTAGTGATTGTACCAGCGTAATCTTCTATATTATCACTGATTATCAACTTGACTTGCACATATACTCCTAAGAGATTTATTTTCTTTGAAGGATCTTTTTGACCTTTTGAAAGTTGTCGGGCATTGAAAATAGTAGCACATGTCTGTCCGCCATTGACAATACGGAAATCAATTATCTTCTTCAATTCCCCCATCGAGATATATTGCACAGAAGCTGTATTGTCAACATCTGTCACGTTCGTTTTCTCTCCCACGGGAATTCCCTCTACACCCAGTGCAAGTGCAGTAATACCATTATTGTATGCCAGAAACATTTCATTTTCTGTTCGCAAGGTGTCAAGCATAGCAACATTTGGTTTATTCTCTTTACTTCCTGCTAAACCAAGAAAATACCGTACATTATTATAGAGAAGATTAGTATTGTACTTCTCATAAAGGTCACATATTAGCTTTGCCGGAAACAATGCTTGGATACACCTATACCCAAATTGCTCCGACTCCATTTGCAAGTACATTATCTTATATTTGTGGTACTCCTCACTGGTGAAATCAATGTTGATAGGGATATGATCTCCCATAGTGTGAGTATTGCCATAGAGCTTTCTTATATCCCAGACATCAAGATATACCGGTTTATGAAGTATTGAGACTTTTTTAATCTCAATATTATTTAGGATATAGTTGGAAAGGATCTTAATGTTGATGGTCTTATGTTTAGATACGTTTTCGTAGAAAAACTTAAGGACTTCGTACTCAGGTGAAGATTCGTCAAAGTCATCATATACAGCTTGGACGGCCTTTTTATAGAATCCTTGAGCACGATTGATTGCGGGTTGCACCGTAAACGTCCCATAAAGCGCATGACTTTCTTAAGTGTCCGAAGTTTCGGGCACTTTAATATTTCGTGTCATTGAAAAAATCTTACTGATGAAGTGATTTTAACATTTTGCGCAGTAATGGTTGGGAAGCAACCCGCGCAAGTCATCTGAAGACAGAGTCGACCTTGCATGTCTGAACAGATTCGTGAAGTAGTCGGCTATGTTTACCGAACACAACCGGCAGCTCTCGGCCAGGGAGTGCATGAAGGCATGTTTCTTTGCCGCTTCCTCACTTCCGATATTGAGGCAGTTCTTAAGCGAGAGCTTTATCGGCTTGACCCGTTGTTCCGACAAGTTGTTGGATATCTCCGGGACTCCTGACTTCAGGATATTGGACAGGTGGTCCCATTGGTTACGGAGGTAGCCCACAGCTTTTTTGAGCAGTCCGACCGCCATAAGACCCGGATCGTTCCACATCCTGTCGGCGGCAGCCTTTATCGTGTCGAGGACGGGCTTTGTGCTCTTTTTGCGATAAGTAAGCCTGTCGTCTTCCGTAATGCCCAGTTCGTCGCATACCGCCTCGTTTTCAAAAAGGTTTCCTATCATGGAGATCATCTCCTCGCACGGCTTGCGGCATGAGGGAAGCGCATCGATGAAGTTCCGGCGCGCATGTGTCCAGCATCCGACGACAGTCACCCCGGGGTACTCGTCGGTGTCGAAGAGCCGGTAGGCATTGTATCCGTCGCATGATATCAGCATTTCCAACGTCTCCGGATCAGAGTCAAAGAATGACTTCAGTACGTTCTGTCCCCGGCTTCCCTCCTCATAGACATATTCCACCAGGCCTTTCTCTCTGTTGTAGAACTCCCACAGATAGCGGTTCAGATATCTGCGCCCGAGTTCTCCGTTGTCCACCCCGACTGTCTGCAGGGTCTCGTCAATCATAAAATACCCGCCTTTCCGTATCTCCTCGCGGAAGGTTTCCCCGAGCATCGCCAGCAATGCGTCCGCACCCTGCATGTAAAAGCGGTTAAGCGTGGTGCGCGGTATGTGCGCCCCCATGTCCCGGAGCATCATCCTGACACGTTTCTGAGGAAGATGGTAGGCGTACTTCTGGGTCATTATGAAAGCGATCATAGTCGCCGACAGCATACAGCCATCCACCGGGCATCTGGCGCGTATCCCGGAAGGCAGCGTGTCGCCGAACACGGCTTCTTTGTCTGCGTCTTCAGGAAGTTCCAGTATATAGCGCCTGTACGGGTAACGGTGGCATACGGTGCGTCCCGGTATATATTCGATCACCTCGAACCACATCTGGCCCGGAAGAAGCCTCGCACCTTCGGGAAGGACCATGTTCTCTTCCATCGGATGCTCCACCACCTCGTCGAAGCGGGCCTTGCCTTCCGGCTTTCCTTTGGCTCTGGTCTTGCTTCTGGATTTCGTATTTTCCGCATCGGCCGCGCCCTGCTGACCGGTGTCGGCAGGCGGAGTGCCGTCCGAGTCATTCTCCTCCTCCGTCCGGTTCACTCCCTTACGGTTATTCAACAGATTGCGTTGTTCGGATGACCTTGCGTACTTCTTGGCTCTTGCGAGCTTTCCGGATGACAATGCATCACCGAGCTGCGCCGCCAGCCCCGCGTTAGCCTCGGCCATACGGTCGAGCCTTTTCTCAAACGACAGCCGCATCTTCTCCAGCTCCTCGGCATGGGATTTCCTGAGGCTCTCCATGTCCTCGCGATGGGATTCCTTCGCTAAGGAGTTTTCTCGCCTCAGAGCCGCAATCTCGTCCTGCATGGCGCGCACCTGTGCCGACTTGGATGCGCTTTCCGCCTGAAAGTGCTCCATCATCTCGCGGTAGAATTCTATGTCGGCACGGTTGGTTTTCATGATACAAATTTACAAAAAATCAATGACATATACAAACATTTCAAACATTTAATTTACTACATGTCAATATTTTGCGTCATTTATACCAGCCTCCGGAAGCCTAATCTCGGTGCGTTGCAGCCCCTCTGCGAGACAAACCAGATCCGCGTAGGAAATTTTGTATTTTCCTGTCCGGGAGTCGTATACAGGCCTTTTGAAGCGACCGTTCTCGGGGCGTTTCTCATATACCACATAAAATCCACGCTCATAATGCAGCATGCGTATGATGGTGCAGCTGCGGTTGATGAAGACATAGACGTTGCGGCTATCGCGCGGATCCGACTTCATCTCTTCCCTGATGGTAGCGCACATGCGCATATATCCGCCACGCAGGTTCGTCTTCCCATTGAAGATATAGAACCTCAGATTGTCGTTCAGCTCAAGCATAGTACCGGCTTTATCTTGTCAAGGAACTCGATCAGCCTCTCCACCTCCATGACCTCTCGGTCAAGGACAAGGCCGTTCTCAAACTCGATGTGCACATTTGCGGTACCCGCCGATGACGGCATGGATGGAAGATCCGTGACCTCCAGCTCGACCATTGTGGCCGGGGCGGCTGTCTTCCTTCTTTTGGAATATCCCATGCGCTTGCGCCATGAGATATAACTTCGGTAGTCGATGCTTTCCTGCATACAAATGTCCTTGAGCGACATTTCTCCCTGGAACTGTTCGACAAGGGTGTGGAATTCTGTGAAATCTTTTGCGGTCATAATCCATGTCTTTGGGTTGCTCCGCAAAATTAACACCGCCCTGCCAGTCAGGCAAGGCGGTTTATGGGACGTTTACGTCCCAACACTCCACGACCTCGAAAGACCGAGACGAGAAACCACGAATACGGTACAATCGCGATACAAGAAAGCGTTAAAATCGACCAAAATGCGCAAAAATCGGACATTTTGATCAATAAAAAACGCCCCCGAAAAGAGGCGTTTTGTGTTATTTGTTATCTAATTATGTAATTTTCAGCATATTATCTACTTGCCGATGCAGTGTGGTAAACTATCGTTGAATCAAGGAATTACAGTTTAAAAGGTTCA
>CAMWRK010000220.1 GCA_947176655.1 uncultured Prevotellaceae bacterium
CTGTTTATGGGTGTGGGTGCGACTTTTGCACATTACGACATAGCTGTCGCGAGAAAGAAGTATAATGGTTCGGCCTATGGAGCCGGACTGAATATAGGCTATGATTATTGGCTGTCAAAGCATTTTTCCGTGGAGTTTCATGGTGGGGTAGGGGCGTATTATTATCATCATGCCCGTTTGGGTGAGCATGATGTCGTATCCGCAAATCCAGTGTATAATGATAAGGGCTTTACAGTTCTGCCTTATAACTTAGGTATCAGTTTTGTCTACGTAATCAAATGATTTTAAGACGTTGCCATAAAATCCGGTGTATATGTTCCGCTGTTGTTTCATACAGTGTGATGTGTTTTATATATAGTTCTGCCGTTGTTCCTGTTAATGCACAGACACCGTCCGTTAGCGATACTGTCTCAAAAGCGGAATATGCTGGCAAGAACGGATTGTCTGTGAATAACGGAAACTTAGCTGCAGGTGTAGGTGCTATGTCGGACAATGACGATGATGTTGATGTCACTCCCATTCGTTTTCGTCCGGAGGACGTGCAGTTGCAGACCAGATACAGACCGCGCGAGAATGACAGCCTGTTCCCGTCCAGGATATGGCATCGTCTGTATTTTGGTGTCGGCGGTGGCATCATGGCTCTTTCTGACAATGCCGGTTCTGTGGGGAATTCCAACTTTAGTGCCTATGTGGGATACAGGTTCAATCCTATACATAGTCTCAGGCTTCATGGTAACATGACGACATATAGGTACGACCATGACAGCAAGTCGACATGGAGCGTCGGTGCCGGTATCGATTATCTTGCAAACCTTACAAACTTTGCCTGGGGGTATAATCGCTCACGTCTTGTGGATATCAGCACGGTCATGGGTGGCGGTATCAGATATAATCGTGTCAGGTTGCCGAGCAGATTGTCTCCTTATGCCCATGCCGGTATACATGCAGACATGTACCTGAGCAGCAACTTTACTTTCTTCGTGGAGCCGTATGTCGGTATTCAGAGGCGTATGCCGACTCTGTTCGGACGTCCAAACATGGAACAATGGGATCTGATGTACGGAGTCAGTGCCGGTTTGCAGCTGGCACTGGACAAACGCACCGATCATTTCGCCACAGCCGACAGCATTTATCGTAAGCTTTTTCTTGACAGTAGCATCGGTATCGTCGCGCCCAAGACGAATAGCGATATTATGCACCATTCCGGGGTTGGTTATCAGGCAGCATTGGGTATGTGGATAAATCCGATGCTGGGTCTGCGTTTCGGTGCACAGGCACAGACATTTTATTGGAACAGCAATGTGGCCGACATGTATGGAGTGCCAGTACGGACTTCGAACGCCCAGGCTATGGTCAGTGGACGTGCTGAGTTTTTGCTCAATCCGTTGAACTTCTTCAGGAGTTGGCGCAATACCAAGGGCGGGCATGATTTCGATCTAAATGTTTCGTTGGGTGGTGATTTGGGTATAAATGTCAGAAGTGATGATACAAATGTAGCCGGTGGGGCATATCGGGGGCGTTACTATGGATTCACCGGGGCTGTCCAGGCTATGTATCGCATTGCTGCGCCAGGAACGTTTATTTTTCTTGAGCCTCGCTACATCGCTGCCATGTACAATGTGCCGTATAACAAGGTTAGCGGCGGCGGTTCCACTACCGACCATCTTCTGTCGCTCAATGTAGGTACACGTCTTTATATGACAGGTTCCTCCAGGACAGAATCCAAAGATAAGGAATTTGTCCGTCATTGGTGGACTGGAGCCGATATTGGCGGTGTCAAGTGGCAAAGGACAGTATACAGAACGACTGGAGGCTTGGGCATAAATCCCGCTGTAAGTCTGTCTCTCGGTTACGACTGGACGCGTTTTGTCACACTACGTGGCCAGTGGTCATATCAGCGGTTGTTTGATATTCATGACAGTCGTTATTATGGCTATGATTCCAATGGCAAGAGACGTAGTGGCCGTGGTTTGTGGAACTCAGCCTACGATGTCATGGACTTCAGACTTGCCTACATGCTGAACCTGAACAATCTGTTCCAAGAATATAGCAATAGGCGAGGTTTCAATTTGTGGCTGTCAGCCGGACCTGCCATAAGTTATGTCCTTAATGAAAGTGACGCATGGGTGAATGGGCAGGAAAACGAGCTTCCGTCTTTGGACTTTCTGAAACTGACAGACGAGCGTGACGGCAAAATCTCTCCGGCTCTTTATGCGTCTGTCATGGCTGCATTCCGTGTGGCTCCACAGTATGAGATTACTGTTGAGGCAATGGGACAGTACAATATCTTCTCCGGGGTAAATCCGGGTAACAGACCTATTTTCAACAATGCCAAGTATGGTCTGTCTATAGGAACCAGGTATCATTTTGTTCCAGGAATGATAGGTACATACAAGGGAGCCAGAGGTAGTCGTTTCTTCTTTGACGGGACATTCTCTTGGGCATCCGGTTCTCTTACCGATTTCTTCCGTATGGGAGGAACGCAGTATAATATTGCTCTGGGTATGTGGTTCACGCCTGTTATAGGTGCCCGCATAGGCGGAAATGCCCAGACGATACGCTATTCTTCTGCTGATGTTGCCTGGAATGGCCAGAGTATGCGTCGTTCGGAAAGC
The DNA here is from genome assembly GCA_947176655.1 of uncultured Prevotellaceae bacterium. Taxonomy (GTDB): domain Bacteria; phylum Bacteroidota; class Bacteroidia; order Bacteroidales; family Bacteroidaceae; genus Physcousia. Next base: position 2,616 of record CAMWRK010000220.1, read on the forward strand.
ATGCTTGCTGTAGGCGCACGTGCAGAATTGATGTTGAATCCCCTAAACCTCTTCCAGAGTTGGAGAGCCAAAGAGGGCGGACACGATTTTGAGGCAAATATACTTGTTGGTGCAGAGGCCGGTGCTATCTCCAAACTACCCAAACGTTCTCTGAATATGTATTATGGACTAACTGGAGGTCTGCAGTTCCTGTATCGTGTCAATAATCCTGGTACATATATATTCCTTGAGCCGCGTGTCCTTGCTGTCCGTTATAATGACACCTACAAGAATACAGGTGTGGTCTCAAACAAGATTAACGATATGTATTCTTTGGGTATCGGTACAAGAATATATATGACCAAGTGGTCTCCACTCCGTGTAAACCGGGACAGGATGATACCTCACTGGTGGGCTGCCTTCAACTTGGGAGGCGTCAAGCTGCAACGTTCCAATGCGTTGCACCATCCGGACGGCATAGGCTGGAATCCTTCAGTGGCAATGTCTGTGGGCTATGACCTCAGGCCTTTGGCATCTTTCCGTGCACAATTGTCATACCAGAGGGTTAAGGAGTATACGCTTTCCGAATATTCCGGATTGAATGCGCAAGGTGGCAAGGTGAAAGGCGAAGGGCTTTGGGAACGTGCATACAATGCGATTGAACTTCATGCGGACTACCTGTTCAATATAAACAATCTGCTTCAAGGATATGATGCTAACCGCAAGTTCAATATATGGCTTGCGGCAGGTCCGGCTCTTACTGTGCTTGCTGGCGACAGCAAAAGTTGGGTTGAAGGACAGACTTCCGATGACCCTAAGGATTTGAAGGCTCTTCGTGTGAGCGGTGGTTCGGTCACCAGTAAGATTTCTCCGGCAATATCAGCATCAATGATTTCCACGTTGAAAGTTGCTTCCAACGTGGATCTTATGGCGGAGATTCAGGGACAATACAATGTTTATCGTGGTGCCAATCCGTTTCTCTTGGGCAATTCCGGGGCATACATGATGCCGAATAAAATCAAGTACGGACTTTCGGTAGGTGCCCGTTATCATTTTGCGCAGGATGCATTGCGCAATCTGTTTGTCGGTACGGCCTCCAAGCCTTGGCAAAAGGGTTGGTTCCTGGATGCTTCGTATGGTTGGGCTATGCCACTCTCCAAAGACATTGACATTCATTGCAGTGGCAGCAGTATGTTTGCATCTGTCGGCTACTGGTTTAACAG
>CAMWRK010000221.1 GCA_947176655.1 uncultured Prevotellaceae bacterium
AGATATTATCGCCTGATTTCTTGAAAGTGAGTATGCCGGAAGCCTCGATACGGGTTCCCGACACTACCTGATTTGTGTCGAAGCCGTCTGCCGGACAGCTTACAGAAACGAAAACTTCTTTACCTGACATATCATCACGTGAGCCGGGAACTGACAGGCGGATTGAGAACTGCGCCATCTGTCGGCCGTCCTTATCCTGACGAAACGAGACAGCTTTGCTGACCGTTCCGTTGATTGTTGCTTTTGCTTTGATCATATTGATATAATTATAGTTTGGGAATTATTATCTGGAAATGGTTTCCGTCATTGACTGCTCGGAAACACCCCGGTCATAGCCTTTAGCCAGACCGTCACTTACAATGATGCCGTTCACCACATTAGCCACCCTCAGTTTCTTGTCATCATCGGATAATGAACTGTCATTAAGAGCGATGTTTAGACGGTTCATGTCAGCGGTGGATAAAGTGACAGTCCGGGACTCTTTGCCGTGATTATATTGTAAAACCGGATTATCGTTTTCCCTGATTGAGAAGCTGCACTCATTAAGCGATGGCACAAGTGGTGTAAGATCTATGCGACGGTTAATTGCAGCTTCAGTTGCCGCCTGTAACGCTTCCTCCTGAGTCTTGTTGTCAATTTTTACCGCCAATGCCATCAGCGAAGTGAACAATGTAATTACCATATCCATTATAGGGTCGTTGCTCATGCCGGACAATCCGACACCGCTATCTTCAGAGGAGAGGAGCTTCTTCATCCATTCATCGGGAGCCAGTGATGTATCTATGGCATTGTCATTACCAATAGTTACAGGATTATCAACCTTATATTTGGCAAGAAGGTCAGTTCCGTTGTGCATGAGCGTCTGGGATAGATTCCCTTTCTGCGCTATCTCTGCCAGATATGCAGCCGGGTCTATGGCACGGGAATTACCGTCGGGCGCAATCTGTTTGACGCTGAAATGCAAGTGCTCTCCGGTCGTTCTGGTACCGGAATTACCTGACACTCCAATCTGCATCCCGGCATTGACAGAATCACCCTGCCTGACACTGATTGATGAAAGATGATGGTAACTTACCTGAGTCTTGGAGCCGTCATGACGTCGATATTCAATTGTCACTGACTTTCCTCCGGGTGTATTGCCATTTTCATTTATGGCTACCACCTTGCCGTTGTTTTCAGTGGCAAGCAATGCCTCTTTGCTGCATCTTATGTCTATACCTTTGTGCATCTGTTCCTTCCCGGGATTCATGGGGTCATTGCGCCTACCGAAAGGTGATGTAACCAGCATAAACTCGTCTCTTTTCAGAGGGAAAGAATAATCGGTTGAAGTTTTCTGTGAAGACGACACGTTGATATCGGCACTATTGGGAATGACCTGTCCGGGAGTGAGCCCTTCAGCCCTCATCTGCTCCATGACCATGCGGTCATATTTCTGCAGGTCATTTCTCTCTATGATGGATATAAGTGCCGGCGCATAGCTTCCGGCGGTTGCGTATCCGGCTTTGTCCAGTCCTTGTGCCCAGCCTCGGTAATCGTCAGCGGCCAGTCGGAAACAGGCAGCATAACGGCTGTTGTTCTTCAGGAATTGTGAGTGATGGGTGTAACTGTCACCGACACTGTCGTAACTGCAGAATTTCTCATTTGGCTTGTCATCCGTATAAAGTCCATATCTGCCGCCACTGTCAAGCCATGATTTACTCGCCTTTATGCCAAAGTGGTTGTTCTCTTTCTGTGCCAACTGGCTCTGACCGTTGGCGCTTTCAAGTATTCCCTGTGCGAGTGTCACGGAAGCAGGTATGCCATACAGACGCATCTGTTCCATTGCATACTCGGCATAGCGTTCCGCGTATTGTTGATTCTTGTTTGCCATAGCTTTACATTCTCATTCCTTGACGTGGTTGATTCTCTATCGATGCACTGACTTCCGGAATTTCAGGTCGGGATTGTGCCGCTTCCTGCTTGTTGTGCTTTACAGAGGTCTCCTCCTGACGGTTATTCAGAAGTATGTCGGCAAAGAGTGTAGCCGCGAGAGCTGTCTTGTATTTGTTGACATCATCTGCTGCCCATAGCCGTTGCCATTGTTCCTTTGACACAACCCTCGGCTGTAGTTTTTCCGCACCGGTTATCTTGGGCATACACATATAGACACCCTCCTTATTCTTAAAGATGTTGACTCTCTCAATCTGACGTGGGTCTACGCCTTCCGGCATAGCACCGAAAAGATCCTTTTTAAGTTCAGGATTGGCCCGCACCAAAGCATGATATTTCTGCGCGAGTTCATTGCGAATGGCGTTGGATGCGTCAGGGTCGTTCTGGCGTACTGTCGAGAAGAAGCGGTTCAGATCCTCCTTGTCGGGGTATACACTGAACGAGGGTTCATTCTCAGGCTTGAGCAGCAATGCCCATTTGCCGGCATCATCCTTGACCATCTGAATACGGTCAAACCGTACTTCCGTAGCCAGTCTTGCAGCCTCTGAAACATCATATCGTGACAGTTCCAGTATTTCCTTTCCGTCAAGTTTAGCACTACGTACCTCTTTCCCTGCAAAATAACCGTCATCAGGACGATATGCGAGATTCCCTTCCGTGGCGAAAAATCGCACGTATGATGCTCCGGAAGCGATTAAAGCCGCATTGATTTTATCCTTGTTGAGTCCGGGTAAATTGTGATATACGACTCTCGTACCGGCTTCCTTCCGTTCATCAGACAGCATAACTTCATCGGGTGTGAGCCAGAAGTTACGTTTGTCCCCGTTAGGCATGACCACATCACCGCCGCGTCGTGCTCCTCCGGGAAGTATTACATCGGTAATACCGGTTTCCCTGTCTTGAACCACAATAAATGTCTTTGCCTTTTTGTCGGGGACTGCGTTCAGTTCATCTGCCACTGTATGAGAGCCTTTCAGTTCCCAATCACGTGGAAGTATCTCCTCCGCTATACTGTGGATCTTGGCTGCCTCGTTGCAAGCCTGTGTATAGGATATGTCAATAAGCTCAGGGTCAGTCTGACCTTTCACCTCATTGAGCGCGTCTATCATCGCTCTGTTGCTATAGTCAAGTCCGAATTTTTCCATGAAGGCGATATATTCCTCTCGGCTCTTGAAATTACGCTCGTTTATTTCCAGACCACCGTGAGCGAGAATATCTGTCAGAACCAAAGCCTCCCATGACGACACTTGAGGACGTTCTTTCTCAAGATATTCCTGAGTCTGCTGACGGTTGGTATCACCTTTTAGTTCAGTACGTTCTCCGTGTTCGGCCTTGCGGATAATGTCGATAGCGTTATTGACATCGCTTTCTATAGCGTCGATTATGCAGGGATTTTCCTGTAATTCCTGTGTCCAGTTGTCGATATGACGCATGGAATCCTGCGAAAGTTTTGCCGGCAGACCCAGTTCCACCATCTTGACACCGGAGGCGAGTTCACTTATGAGCTGCTCATATCTCACGGAGTCCGTTCTCGCCATTCCGCCACGCATTACCATACCCTCACGGGCCTGGCGTTCACGGTGGCCGGTTGCAGATACAACCTGACGCATCATGTCCTGCACATAGTCACGGTATTCGTCATAATGCTTCTGTTCAGGGAGATATACGGCATCCTTACCTGAGTCGTATGATGACTCTCCGGTTGTGGACTTGCGTATAGGTATCAGATTGTCACTAATCTGCTTGCGAAGCTGGTTGACGGTGGAACGCAACTGTCGTTCCTCGGCTATGATATTGCCTCTGTCGGCTATTCCGCCATGCTCACGGCGCAACTTGTCAAGGGTCGCAGTATCGGAAAACTGGAATGTGGTCTGTTCAAGGT
>CAMWRK010000222.1 GCA_947176655.1 uncultured Prevotellaceae bacterium
AACCTAAACAATAAATAGCCGATGTCCTCACGGATGTCGGCTATTTGCTTATTCCATAAATCCTTCGTATCTTTGCGGTGTGTTAGCAGCACAACCGCAAATCAAGACTGTTCAATTTATTAACTCTTTAATTTCCAATTCAAATGAACAAAGAACATCTTGCGACGGATTTAGAAACCTTATTCGTAGAGTTTATAACTGAGGAACGAATACTTCGCTTAAATAAGGCTATACAAATGGTTTATGTCGGAGAAATGCCTCGTGGTACAGTATATTCGGAGAATGGACAATTAGTCCACGCAATCGGAGGATAATCACTTCTTTTTCGCTTCCCGCAGTCTTTTCCGCTCCTCTCGTTCGCGTTTCAACCTCGCTCTATATTCTTTGACATTAAAATGTAGCGCGGGTTGAATATCAAAAAAGACTGTTTCATCGTTTTCGGTTGATTCTTCAGGCTGCCTTAGCTTGTTGTTGTGTTTTCTTTTGGCTTCCATTTACAAGTTCTTTAAATGTTAGTCTTTTATGCGCATATCTTATCATGGACATAAAACGCTGTTCTAAACTAACTTTGCGATAATTGTAACGGAAACAAAACTCATCAAAATATCTTTGAAGATGTTTTCGCGACACTGAGTTATATGTTGAATGTATTGGTCGCTTACAATAGTTGCTCCAAAATCCTTCAATGGTATTGGTGTATGCATCTCCTATACCATAAATGCCTTTTCCATGGTCAATCTGCTTAAAAGAGTACCACCTTTTAACTCTATCATAACCGCACCACTCATCAATCATTAGGGTTGATTTCTTTAAATGTATCGCTCTAAGGATGTGTGGTGTTAGATGCTTTGCCGAAGTTGTTTCTACAACCTTGCAAATTATATTGCCACCGCGTTCAACCATACCTAAAACTGGTGTTTTGTCCTTATGACATCTTCCTTGTGATTTTGGTACTTTCTTGTTTTTATGGCGGTTTTTATTCTTGCCTCCTACGAACGTTTCATCCAGCTCTACCTCGCCGTATAGTTTCTTTGGTATACTCTGAGAATAGGCGGTGCGAATACGATGACACAGGAACCATGCTGTTTTATATGTGACATCAAGTTCCTTTGAAAGCTGCAGTGCAGACATTCCCTTAGAATGGCACGTTAGATAATATATAGCCATAAACCATTTACGCAACGGTAGTTTTGTTCCTTCAAATATAGTGCCTATCCTTACATTGAAATTCTTGCCCGTATTCTTACACCGATACATCCCATCTCCCCGACGGTAAACCTTTGAGGTGGGGTCATAAGGTGATACTACTCCGTCAGCCCAAAGTTCTTTTTCTAAGTAACGAATACACTTCTTCTCCGTATTAAATACATTCATAAATTCAAGTACGGAATTGAATTTACCAAAGTTTAAACCAGTTGCCATATTCAACCTCTTTAATGGGTTTGGGTTTAATAACTTTGGCAAGTTTTGGAGGCATTGCACCTTTGCGTGCGAATTGTGCAAAATAAAGAGAGTGTCTAAGTGCAAATTGTAATCATACAGTGAGTTACTCTTAATTGTTAAACTTTACTAATGAGCTTTGTGACCTCCTATTAGGGTAATCTAAGGAATAGTCACCTAAAATATAAAAGGTTGGTGGTCTCACTAATTGGCCACCAACCTTGACTATAATTTGTCACTTAATCAACCCGTACCACACGTCAATAGGATAGTTATATACTATAGAGAATTACGTCAGAACCTTGCAAGTAAATTTGTTATAAACTCATCATCCAACCCATTTTCTCTCAGTTCCTGCGCAGCCTGCTCTTTCTTCTTTTTTGTTTCTATCCGGTCAAACATAATATCAGAAACTTTGAGTAGGGTCTTTCGAATACGCTCAATACCTTCCTCTTTACTCATATCAATTCCAGAAAAGTTTGACATCTTACGGTGGAGTGATAAGTAATATATTCCTCCAATCAGCAAGGCTGAGAATGCAACAATATCAATGTCACTGTTTGCAAATTGCATGGCATAGTTGTGCGTCAGTGGAAGAGTGTATATTTCGCGACTTCTGGCCGTGCGTATCGTGGTCTTGTTTTCGTGTGCAATCTCCCAGCGAAGAAGTTCCAGCATGATGGACTTATCTTTCAAAGCATCCAACAATCCGCAAAGCAGGGCATCATATTGTTCTTTAGTCGATCTTACGGAACATGCTTTTAATGCAAATTCCGGCATCCAATACTCTCCCTCCTTAGCCAATTCCTCCAGACAATCGTCTAAATCCGCATACCGGTTGTAAAAGATAACGGGTTCAACGTGTGCTTTTTTTAATATGTCTTTAAGCATGACATGATCAAAGCCACTCTCCAGGATACATTCTATGGCTGCTTCTTTGATATCATTCTGTATTTCCTCGTTTGTACGTCTTGTACGCTTTGAACTACTTTCATTCATCTTAAAATACTATTTGTTCCCTTATTCTTTTCAGCGTAGTTGTCAGGTGATCTAATTGCTTGATTTCATGTGAGGCAAGTACACTGATTCTGATTCGTGCCTCTTTCGTTCTAACAGCAGGATAGACTATTCCGCTTATAAAGATACCATTTTTATTTAGCATATCGGCAATATCGTAGACTTTTTTATTGTCTCTGACCATAAGAGGAAAGATGGGTGATACACTTTTCCCGATGTCAAACCCTTCTTCTCCGAGCCTTTTCCTTAGATAATTTACGTTATCCCATAATTTTTGGCGGATTTCCGGTCTAGATTTTATCAGTTCCAAAGCTTTGAGGATGGAGCAGGTCGCCTGTGGAGTGATGGCAGCTGAGAAAACATTACTGTCAGCATAATAACGAAGGTATTGTATCAGTTTTGTGGAGGCGGCAACGAAACCACCTACACTACCAAATGATTTGCTGAATGTCCCCGTAATGAAGTCCACTTGCCCAAGACAATTAAAATACTCCGCAGTCCCTCTTCCGTTCTCCCCCATAACCCCTATGCCATGTGCGTCATCGAGCATCAGCAGACAATTGTGTTTCTTACATACAGAAATATATTCCGGAAGTACAGACAGGTCTCCATCTTGTGAATATACACCATCAATAATAACAAGACTTGTAGCATATTTCCCTTTATCCTTCTCCAGAATCATATCCAGGTATGCCGCATCGTTATGTCCTATATGCTTGGTGTTTGTCCCATATAAACCACTGGATGCACTGGTATGAATATACGAGTCTATGTATGCGATATCATCTTTCCCGAGAATCGCACGCAAGAAGCCGGCATTTGCTCCAAAGCCGGAAGAGAACAGGATTGCATCTTCCTGCCCAACGAAATCGGCTATGTCACGTTCCAATCTGTGATGGATGTCAAGATAGCCCCCGATAGCTTGTGCCGCACACGCACCTGTGCCATATTTCTGCAAGGCGTCAATACCTGCTTGGATGGTTTCCTGACATTGCGACATTCCCAAATAGTCGTTGGAGATGTATGCATCGACCTTTTTCCCATCTATCTTCATACTGGCACCGACACCGCTTTGAGCCATTATCCAATAGCTCTTTGTGTCATACACGCTCTGCTGGTCAATAAATTTCTGAAACTCTTCAGCACGCTGACAAGCACTCCCATTCATCTCAAATCCAAAGTCTCTTAAAGAATACAAATTGTTTTTCATCTTAAAGTCTATTATGTGATGTAATATATTTAGTGCAAATATACAATTGTAAATTAAGTATTTATACAAAACCTACCATAAAAATAAAAACTATGCCCCAAAACATATTTTATTGTTTTTT
>CAMWRK010000223.1 GCA_947176655.1 uncultured Prevotellaceae bacterium
CCTGCTGTGGGCGCGGCGTTGCCTCTTCCGTGCGGCGAAAATGATGCGTCCGTCAAGCGGAAAATCTGTAAAACGCAAATGATGTAACACCAATTAAAAAAATTCAAACGATGAAGAAAATCTTATTTTCAATGCTCATGACCTTTGCGGCACTGCTTGACGCGGATGCCCATGCGGTCAGCCACGCAGAGATGAAACTGAAAGAGATCGAAGCCGGACAAAAGGAAATTTCGCTCCGCAAGAAGCCCGCCTACCTCTCCGGCGCAATCATCCCGTCATGGAAGGATAACTGGTTTGTCAACGTTTCGGGAGGCGCGTCCTCGTTCATCGGCTCGCCGCTTGGATGCGACGACCTGTTCGGACGAATCCGGCCCGCCCTCCAGATTTCATTGGGCAAATGGCATACGCCTTCGGTGGGAAACCGTCTCGTTTTTCAGGGCTTCGAGTGGAAAAGCGGGGCTTTGACAGACCAGCAGTACCGCCATTACCATGCCGATCTGCTCGTGAACCTGATGCCGTCCCTGGCTATGGGCGACAAGGAGTGCCGATGGGATATCATTCCCTTTGTCGGCGTGGGAGTGATAGACAACCGCGATGCCGACAGCAATCCCTTTGCTTTCAATTATGGCGTACAGGGACGCTTCCGCGTTGCCGACGGCTTCCATCTTACAGCCGAAATAGGCAATGCGACCACATTCAAGGATGCCGACGGCCTTGGCTCCGCAAGGGAAATCGGAGACCACCTGCTGACGCTTTCCGCCGGAGTCTCATGGACCTTCGGCAAGAACCGTGGCTGGAAAAAGGCCGTGGATGCAAGGCCTTATATCATCCTCAATGAGCGGCTGGAAGCCGCCGCATACGCACAGGAGAGGGAAAACGAAAGGCTTGCCAAAGAAAACGATGCGAACCTCAGACTGATTGCCGAACTCCGGAAAATTCTCGAAATAGAGGGACTGCTTGACAGGTATGCAGGATATTTTGACCGCACCGATGATAACGGCAGTGCCTCGGCCGGAGGCTATGCCATGAATGACTACAGCGGACTTAACTCACTTAGGAAACGCCTCCGTGAAGGTGAAAACGGCAACGCTATAACGGAAAGTAAGTCCGGCAAAGCACACTCCGGCAATGGAAACGGTAATGCAACAGACGGTGACAGCAGCGGCGAAATGCACGGATATTCGGGTGATACCGCAAACGGGAACGCACCTCTCGGTGCACCGATATATTTCTTCTTTGAACTCGGTACCGACAATCTTGTGGAGGGATCACAGCTTGTGAACATCGACGAGATTGCGCGTGTAGCAAAGAAATACGGACTGAAAATTGAAATCATTGGGGCGGCCGACAAAGCTACCGGAACAGAAATGATAAACTCAAATCTCGGCTCTCTCAGGGCTTCATTCATCGCCGGATGCCTCAAGGAAAGAGGCATTGAGAAAAGCCAACTCAAGACTTTCTCAAAGGGCGGTATTGATGATTACACGCCGGGCAAAGCGAACAGGAATGCCATTGTGAGGCTTTTCTTGCCATGATATAGACGAGAGCTTAAAAACTAACTTTTTCATTTTTTGCAGGCAGTCCCGACCGTGATGGCCGGGGCTGTCTTTGTGTTGGCTGGCATACAAAAAATGACGGTTAAGGGTTTATTTGAGTATAAATGTTTGCGTTTAAAACGCCTGATTATACAAAATATGGAGTTTAGAGACCATACCATCGCGTGGTAGTTTCAGATATATCGGCTGCCTTGCACTTGAAAAATCATCAAAAATTCAAAGGTCAAATAAGTTTTTTGATTTATGCAAACAGCCCCGACCACAATGGCTGGAGCTGTTTGTTCTACGATATAATTGTACATCGTCTATTTCCAGAAATCATCCTGTTCCCAGCCTTGCGGGAATCCCATGGCCTTCTTATCTATTGTAGGATATGCCTTGAACAGATCCAACAGTCTTTCCTTGAATGTATTTCTTGGCGATATGGAGAATAGCAGGTATCTGACCATGCAAATCCGATAATATAAACGACGCTTGTCTGTCGTATTTGCGTCTATCCAACGGTATTTTGTTTTCTTAGGCTCTGTCGTGATGATAGAAAGTTCCCGGTTCCATGTCCTGCTGTGATGGCAACACATATTTCGCAATCCGTACAAAACGGTCAGCCACGATACAACCACAATGGCTGGAGCTGTTTGTTCTACGATATAATTGTACATCGTCTATTTCCAGAAATCATCCTGTTCCCAGCCTTGCGGGAATCCCATGGCCTTCTTATCTATTGTAGGATATGCCTTGAACAGATCCAACAGTCTTTCCTTGAATGTATTTCTTGGCGATATGGAGAATAGCAGGTATCTGACCATGCAAATCCGATAATATAAACGACGCTTGTCTGTCGTATTTGCGTCTATCCAACGGTATTTTGTTTTCTTAGGCTCTGTCGTGATGATAGAAAGTTCCCGGTTCCATGTCCTGCTGTGATGGCAACACATATTTCGCAATCCGTACAAAACGGTCAGCCACGATACAAGCACATTGTGATTCAATCCAAACTCATTGGCGATACTTTTTCTCAAGGCATTGCTTTTCAGATTAGCATATAGATGTGTCAGTGTCCCCAACGGAATAATCTCTGTAATCATCCATGCCGGAGGATATTTATCGGTATAGGCCTGCCTGAAATGAAGGATAAAATCTTCTTTCGATTTATGAAGTTCGCTGTCTATTACGTTGAGTGAGGCATCGAACCTGTCGCGGCTTGCAAACAACACAGGCTCGCACATCCAGCAGAGATTGCCTGTCGCCTCAGATACTCCATTTGCAATCCGTGCCCTTGCAGCGACTTCTATCTTCTCGATTTCATTCAACAGAATTAACCTGAGTTTACGGTCAAACCTGTACATGTCCATCGCATTTTGGAAAGAGGCACCGGATTTATATTTATGGTCGGTTTTAGGGAACTGAAGTAAGGGGAAAAAGTATGCGGACAACCTGAAATAACCTATTGTCGCAAGATACTCTTCCGCTTTTTCTTCATTGGCGATATGAAGGCCTCGGCTTTTCAGCAGTTCTATATGTTGCCGTGGCGTAAAAAATGTTTTGTTGAACGGTTTTGCCATAGATATAAAATAAAACGACCTGCCGATTTGAGCATTGTGAAGAGGCTTGGCAGGTTCTATTGGCGCAAAGGTAATAAGATTTTTCTAATCTCCAAAATATTTCTTGCCTTTTCTGCCGGTTTTGAGGGATTTTATTGTCATTTCCATATCGGAGACCTGAAAAATAATCCGCTAAAAACTTGTGTATGTGAGAATTATTTTGTACCTTTAGTATGGGAAATACCAATCAAAAAAAAACAACAGGATATGGATATTATACTTCTACTATTGGCCGGATGGTGGCTGTCGGGAGTTCTGGGATTCCGGGAGCGCAGGAAACCGCGTCGCAGACGCAAACGCTCGTTCTGGAAGCCGGATATGGACGAATACGACTGGGAAGAGTTCAACAAACGCAACGGACGCTAATGCTTTATGCTCATAAAAACAACCCGCCGAAGACAAGTGCCCCGACGGATTGCAATAAGATGTACAGTACCTGTTCAGCGACTGCGATGTGTCCCCTGGAACGGCACTTCCTCGTCCTCACGCATCATGTCGAAAGGCCTGTCCTCGATATGGACAACCTCCGTGGTGTTGCCGTCATTGTCAATGTCATAGACATCAGGGTACTCGGTCGTGTGTCCGGGAATGGCTTGGTAGCTGTCTATATGCCCCTGAACAATGTCGATAC
>CAMWRK010000224.1 GCA_947176655.1 uncultured Prevotellaceae bacterium
GCCCTCCACAGGGTCTGTCAGACGGTATCTGCCGCTGTACACGAGTTCCTCGGGAACGAGGTGGTCGTAGCTTTCGGGATATTTCCCGGCAAGGTATTTGCAGAACACGTCGTGTCGCGCCGAGGTGAGGCCGTTGCTGCCCATGCCTCCGTTGTATTCTTTCTCGTAGGTGGCCTGTCCGGTGCTGGAGAGACCAACGATGACATCGCCCGGGCGTATGTTGGCGTTGTCTATGACATCGCTTTTCTTCATGCGGCATGTCACGGTGCTGTCCACGATGATGGTGCGCACGAGGTCGCCCACGTCGGCTGTCTCGCCGCCAGTGCCGTATATGCCTACGCCCATTTCACGCATTTCCGCCATGAGTTCGTCCGTGCCGTTGATTATGGCCGATATGACTTCGCCGGGAATGAGCATCTTGTTGCGCCCTATGGTCGAACTGACCAGAATGTTGTCTACGGCACCTACGCACAGCAGGTCGTCGGTATTCATGATGAGAGCGTCCTGGGCAATGCCTTTCCACACGCCGAGGTCGCCCGTTTCCTTCCAGTACATGTAGGCCAGAGAAGACTTTGTCCCGGCTCCGTCTGCGTGCATGATGTTGCAGTATTCGGGGTCTCCTCCGAGAATGTCAGGGATGATTTTACAGAAAGCTTGGGGGAACAGTCCTTTGTCAATGTTTCTGATGGCATTGTGTACGTCCTCTTTGGCTGCGGACACACCGCGCATCATGTATCTTTGGTTAACCATAACGTTTATTTGATGTTGCGTCAGTAATTACAGGCGCAAATATATGAAATTTATACGAGACCTGCAAGCTATGCGCCGTTTATTTGATCCAGATGTCCCAGCCGGCCAGAGCCTGAAGGCGGAGCATGTCGAGGCCGTTTGCTGTGGCGGCGCCGGCTTCGCGTCCTTTGCGCAGGAACAGTGTTTCTTCCGGATTGTATATAAGGTCGTACAGGAGGTGGTCGGGGGTGACGGCTTCGTAGGGCATTGCCGGTGCTTCGTCGGTGTGGGGGAACATGCCAACGGGGCTGCAATTGACGATGACGCTGTAACGGCGCATGGTATCGGGCGTTATGTCGTCGTAGGTCAGGTGGCCTTTCCCCGCGCTGCGGCTGACGCAGACGGGAGCTATGCCGAGCTGTTTCAGTCCGGTCACTACGGCTTTTGCCGCTCCGCCGGTGCCGAGTACCATGGCTTGGGCGTGATGTGGCCGGAGTAGCGGTGATATGCTTTCCTTGAAGCCTATGATGTCGCTGTTGAATCCAGTCAGTCTGAAGCCCATGCCGTGGAGTCCGCCGTTTTCTTCGGGTGTGCGCTCTATCTTTATGACGTTGACTGCACCTATCTCGCGGGCTGCGGGGCTTATGTCGTCCAGCAGCGCTATTACGGCTTCCTTGTATGGGATGGTGCAGTTGAGGCCGCGAAGCTCCGGGTGTTCGCGTATGATGTCCGGCAGCATGTTTATGTCCGGGATCTCGAAATTGAGATACGTCGCGTCTGTGCCCTCGCCGGCGAACTTGTCCGTAAAGAATTTCCTGCTGAAACTATGCCCGAGCGGGTAGCCTATTAGTCCGTATTCTGTCATCTTGCCGTGATGTGGAAGCAGCCTTGCTTCACTTCGTATTTTATATGGCATATACCGTTCTGCCGTGCGTCTCTCAGCACCTCTGCCAGAACCCATTTCAGTGTGTCGTTCTGTACGGTGCGGCGGTTCTCGTCGGGCGGTGTGACGGTGTAGTACCTGTTGTATGGAATGTCGAATGTGGTCCCGTAGCGGTGGCATGATTCCGATGAGGCGTTGGTGTTGGTGCGCTGGAGTTTGCGGACATCCTCTTCGGTACGCATGACGCTGCTCACCAGTATCTTGTGCAACGGTATCCCCTTTACGTGCAGCGAGTCGAGGTAGTTGCGCGCTATGGTCTCCAGTACATCTGCGGCATGCGGCACGAGGTAGGGGATGCTGCTGGTCATGCCGGGGTCGATTTTGTAGTACGGGCAGGAACCGATGTAGACCAGATCGTTCTTCCGCTTTTCGGCAGCCTCGCGGTTTTCGACTGGCTCTACCCCCCATTTGATTGCGCTTGCGAAATGCGTTTCCTGAAGGTCGGGGAAGCATCGGCTGAAAGACGGAACGGAGTATATCGGATGCCTGGCAGGTTTGCTCTTGCCGGGACTTGCGGTAATATCGCTATCGTGAACCTCAGCGTCCTGCACAGCAGGCTGCGGAACGCCTGTTGCCAAGTCGGTTTGCAACTCCGCAGTGTCTGCGACAATGGAACCGGCAGACTCTGCCGTTTGCCGGGAAAGACCGGATGTGTGGCGTATTATTCCCAAAACGGCGACAGCGCCGACGAACATAGCCAGATAATAGTTTTTCTTTATACGTCTCATGATTTTCATGGCAAAGTTATTATAAAAGGATGTATTTTCCAAAATATTGTCCTTAAGTTAATTTAGTCGACAAAATTATTTTCTCGACTGAACTTATTCCGAATATATTCTGTAACTTTGTGTGCAAAATACGGTTCCGAATGATAGAAAAGCACATCGTACTGGAAGACATAGACCCCGTGGTGTTCTATGGGGTGAACAATGTCAATATCCAGATGGTCAAGGCTCTTTATCCCAAACTTCGCATTGTCGCCAGAGGTAATGTGATTCATGTTATGGGTGACGAGCTGGAGATGTGTGCTCTGGAAGAAAATATAGCAAAGTTGCAGAGGCATTGCCTGAAGTATAACAGCCTGTCCGAAGAGGATTTGCTGCATATAGTAAGAGGCGAACGTGTGAGCCGCGAGGGAACTGAGGGTGTCGTGGTATACAGTGTCACGGGCAAACCCATCTCGGCACGCAGCGGGAACCAGCAGAAACTGGTCAGAGCCTATCAGGAGAACGACATGATATTCGCCACCGGGCCTGCCGGCAGCGGCAAAACTTATATGAGCATAGCTCTGGCAGTACGTTCTCTGAAAAACAAGGAAATACGCAAGATAATACTTTCCCGTCCGGCAGTGGAGGCAGGAGAAAAACTGGGATTCCTGCCGGGTGACATGAGGGACAAGATAGATCCTTACCTGCAACCCTTGTACGATGCCTTGGAAGATATGATTCCGGCTCAGAAACTGCGCGAGATGATGGAACAGAATGTCGTGCAGATAGCTCCGCTGGCTTTCATGCGCGGACGCACCCTCAACGATGCCGTGGTCATACTGGACGAGGCGCAGAACACCACATCGGCCCAGATAAAGATGTTCCTGACCCGAATGGGAACCAATACCAAGATGGTCATTACCGGAGACTGCTCACAGGTGGATCTGCCGCGCGGGGTGCGCAGCGGTCTGGCCGAGGCTTTGGACATACTCTCCGGAGTGAACGGCATAGGATTCGTGGAAATGAGCCGCAAGGACATAGTTAGACACAGGCTTGTCTCCAGAATAGTGGACGCTTACGACAAGCATAAATCACAAACAGAAGAGAAGATATGAAAGCATTAACCCGTACCGATTTCAACCTGCCAGGCCAGGTGAGCGTGTACCACGGCAAAGTCCGTGACGTGTATGACATCAATGACGATATTCTCGTGATGGTGGCAACAGACCGTATTTCCGCATTCGACGTAATCCTACCGAAAGGGATTCCTTTCAAGGGACAGTGCCTGAACCAGATAGCAGCCTCGTTTCTGGATGCGACAGCAGATGTGGTTCCAAACTGGAAACTTGCCACGCCAGACCCCATGGTCACAGTGGGACTGAAGGCCGAGGGCTTCCGGGTG
>CAMWRK010000225.1 GCA_947176655.1 uncultured Prevotellaceae bacterium
CTCAAGGATCAATGTCGCTTTATTCATTTTCTATATAGTCTATAAATGATTTGTTCAGAAGTTTCAGACCGCCTGGGGTAGGGTAGTTTCCGCTGAAATACCAGTCGCCGGTATGATATGGGCAGGCTTCCCGCAGTCCGGAAAGTGTTTGATATACGATTTCAACGTCCGCATGTGTTGATGCTGGTGTCAGTAGCTGAGCTATCTTTTCGGAAATCTGTTCGTCGCTGAAAGGCTCGTAAATATTTCTGACATGATTCTGCATCTGCTCTTTTGGCAAATGCTCCTGCGCTTTGCAGCGTTGATAGGCAGAGGTTATTATATCCTCTCTTCCCTGTTCCCTGAGCAATGCTATGGCCGCACGGAAGGCAATGAACTGTTTCATCTCCGACATGTCTATCCCGTAGTAGTCGGGATAGCGTACCTGCGGCGATGAGGACACTATTACTATTTTGCGGGGGTGCAGACGGTCAAGTATTCCGATGATGCTCTGTCGCAGGGTAGTGCCGCGCACAATGCTGTCGTCTATGATGACCAGGTTGTCAATGTGTGGTGTCAGGCTGCCGTAGGTTATGTCGTAGACGTGGGCGGCAAGGTCATTGCGGGTGTTGCCCTCGGCTATGAATGTTCTCAGTTTAATGTCCTTGATAGCGACTTTCTCACTGCGGACACGCATAGAGAGTATGTCTTCCAGTTCTTCGTGGCTGGGCTTATGCCCCAAAGCCTCTATACGTTGCGCTTTCAACCTGTTCAGATAATCGTTCAGCCCTTCAAGCATTCCGTAGAAGGCAACCTCGGCGGTGTTGGGGATAAAGGAAAAGACTGTATGCTCTATGTCGTAATCT
Organism: uncultured Prevotellaceae bacterium; assembly: GCA_947176655.1. GTDB lineage: Bacteria > Bacteroidota > Bacteroidia > Bacteroidales > Bacteroidaceae > Physcousia. Next base: position 846 of record CAMWRK010000225.1, read on the forward strand.
ATGCTGTGCAGAATTGCATGTGTTAGATTTTCTCCAAGATGTTTGCGTTCGCGATAGATGTCCTTGTCGCTGCCGCGCGAGAAATATATCCGCTCGAACGAACATGGATACAGATGTCGCTGCTGATTGATTCTGACCAGACGCATCCTGCCGGCTCTGTTCATTATTATCGCTTCTCCGGCCTGCAATTCATGTATCTCTTCGACAGGAACGTTCAGGCTGGTTTGTATTACCGGTCTTTCCGATGCAAGAACCATTACCTCGTCGTCCATATAATAAAATGCCGTGCGGATGCCCCATGGATCCCGCACGGCAAAAGAGTCTCCGCTACCTGTTATTCCGCAGATGACATAGCCCCCGTCCCATAGCGGGCTTGATGTCTGCAATACGTTACAAAGGTCTATCTGCTCCTCTATCTTCTTTGTCAGTTCCACGCCGTGCAGGCCTTCAGCACGGCATTCGTCGTACAGTCTCTCCACCTCACGGTCAAGGCGGTGGCCAATCTGCTCCAATATTATATATGTATCGGCATATCTTCTTGGATGCTGTCCTTCTGCCGTGATTCTTGCAAACACCTCATCGACATTGGTAAGGTTGAAGTTTCCGCAGATGGCAAGATTCTTGGCACGGTAGTTGTTGCGGCGCAGGAAAGGGTGAATGTAGTCCAATCCGCTTTTTCCGGTAGTCGAGTATCGCAGGTGTCCAACATAAAGTTCTCCGGCAAAAGGCAGGTTTTGTTCGGCAAAAGAGGCATCCTGCATCTGCTCTTGCGTCATGGAACTGTAGTTCACGTGTACGGCATTGAATATCTCCGATATGGCATTAGTTCCCACAGCTCTTTCGCGAAACATATATTCTTCACCGGCAGCGGCGTTAAACTTCACGCAGGCCAGCCCTGCACCTTCCTGGCCGCGGTTGTGCTGCTTCTCCATCAGCAGGTATAGTTTGTTCAGCCCCCACATCCATGTGCCATACTTGTGCTGATAGTATTGAAGGGGTTTGAGCAGACGAACCATAGCGACACCGCATTCATGCTTTAGCTGTTCCATATACTTACAATTTGTACGGCAAAGTTACCGCTATATGTTCTTATTCTGCCATAAGTCGCGCATGTTTTGTACGACAAAAAACTGCTATCTTTTAGTTTTCAAGTTTATGGCGGGGTAATGTTTGAATATCAATGTATGTCATAAAAAATGCCTGTGTGTTGCAATATGCTATTGTTTTGGTTGAAATACTGTCATATTGATAGCATATATGCGGAATAAACTTGCTAAATTTGCATCGTGATTCCTACAGACCATAATACAATAGCGTCATGGCACTCCTGAATGAATACTTTTTAGAGTTACCGGATGAAAACATATATTCGGACATAGCGAAAAAGATTAATACATTCAAAGTTATCCGCCCCAATGCACGACTTATTGATATGGGCATAAATGATATGGCAAGCCCTTTGCCAGCAGCTGTTGTTGGAGCCATGCACAAGGCTGTGGATGATATGGCATCATCTCGGGCATTTAACGGGCACGCTCCTGAACAGGGATATGATTTTCTGCGCGAGGCGATAATCAAGAACGATTTCAATACACGCGGAATACACCTGATACCTAACGAAATTTTTATAAACGACGGTGTTAAAAGCGAGATAGGAAATATAGGTGATGTCCTGCGCAGCGACAATACAATAGGCGTTATCGACCCGATATCACCTATATATATAGAAAGTAATGTAATATCCGGGCGTGCGGGAATATTTGACAATGGATGCTGGAGCAATGTGAGTTACCTGAACTGCAACGAGAGCAACGGATTTACGCCTATGCCACCAGAATATCCTATTGACATAGTGTACCTGTGCTCTCCAGACAATCCTACTGGAGCGGTATATAGTAAGGGGCAGCTCAAGAAATGGGTAGACTATGCTTTGAAGAACAATACGCTGATTCTTTTTGATGCCTCGTATGAGGCATACATACAGTCATCTGACATTCCTCATTCCATATACGAGATACGCGGTGCGAAGAAGGTTGCTATCGAACTCCGCTGTTTCTCTCGCACGGCAGGCTTTACCGGATTGAGATGCGGGTATACCGTTATTCCTAAGGAACTGACAGTTCAGACATTGGAGGGGAGGAGAGTTCAACTGAATGCCTTGTGGAGCCGTCGCCAGAGTATCAGGTTCAATGGCGTGTCATACGTCACACAATGTGCAGCTGCGGCGACATATTCAGAAGAGGGGCGGCAGCAACTCAGACGGACGAGAGAGTCTTACATTGACAATGCCAGGCTGATAAGGCGGATACTTTCACAATTGAATTTGAGAATTTACGGTGGGGAACATATCCCGTATCTGTGGATTAAGATTCCGAATAACATCCCGTCGTGGGAGTTTTTTGAATCCATGCTTTATGGTGCCTGTGTCATCTGCACTCCTGGAGCAGTGTTTGGACCCGGAGGTGAAGGATATGTGAGACTGAGTGCATTTGTCAGACGTCAGGACTGCGAAGATGCAGCCAACAGGCTGAAGGACTGGTTAGAGTAATATTATAAAAACAAATAAGGTTATGTCTGAGTTAAGGCTTAATGTAGTGGAGAGTGCTTTCCATAAGAAGGCTTCCATTGTGGAGACACCTGAAGGTCGTCCGTGTGATTATTTCGGCAAATATGTATTTGGCCGTGAGCAGATGTTCCATTATCTGAAGGCGGAAACTTATGCTTCACTGACAGATGTTATCGACAACGGAGCTGCACTTGACCGCAAGGTGGCTGACGAGGTGGCAGAAGGAATGCATCGCTGGGCAGCGGAATTGGGAGTGACTCACTATACACACTGGTTTCAGCCCCTTACCGAGGGAACAGCCGAGAAGCACGATTCGTTTTTCGAACCTGACGGAAGGGGAGGACTGATAGAAGAG
>CAMWRK010000226.1 GCA_947176655.1 uncultured Prevotellaceae bacterium
ATATAGATGTTCAGATTGTCCAGCGTACCCTGTGTCTGGTTGATGGTATACATGTCCAGCATCGTCTGCGACGGATGCTGGTTGGCTCCGTCGCCGGCATTCACTATTGGCACCGGAGCCACCTCGCTTGCATACAGTGCCGCACCCTCCAGATAATGGCGCATCACAATGACATCGGCATAGTTGGAAACCATCATGATCGTGTCTTTCAATGTTTCTCCCTTTGTCCCGCTCGTCACCTTAGGGTCGGCAAAGCCAATGACCCTTGCACCGAGACGGTTGGCGGCAGTTTCAAAACTCAGGCGGGTACGCGTGGAGGGTTCAAAAAACAATGTCGCCACTACCCTGCCGGCCAGCAGACGTCGGTTAGGGTGTCGTTCAAACTCCTGAGCCATCCGTATCAGGTACTCTATCTTCTCACGGGAATGACCTGCGAGGGTCACCAAACTTCTATTCTTCATGACTATGCACCTTTATCTGTTTTCATGCCAAAGGTACAAAATTATACCCGAAAGACACGCACAAGTCACGTCTAAATAACAGAATAGGCACAAAAGCAGAAAAAAAACTCCGTGCCTGCTCATCGGAGAAACTTTTTTCATACATTTGTCAGTGTCAGGTCGCCGGAATGTACCCTCTCCTGAACATTAACCCGAACATAACAAAGCACATAAACATAAACTATGGACACAATTGTATTTGATCTAATCCAAGAGGAACGTTCACGCCAGATGCGTGGCATCGAGTTGATTGCAAGCGAGAATTTTGTTTCCGACCAGGTCATGCAGGCCATGGGCAGCGTTCTGACTAACAAGTATGCCGAAGGATACCCCGGACGTCGATATTACGGCGGATGCCAGATAGTTGACAAGGTGGAGGAACTGGCCATCGAACGCGTATGCAAACTGTTCGGAGCCGAATATGCCAACGTGCAGCCGCATTCAGGAGCACAGGCAAACGCTGCCGTCTTTCTGGCATGCCTCAATGTCGGCGACACGTTCATAGGACTAAACCTTGACCACGGTGGTCATCTTTCACACGGCTCTGCCGTAAACACATCCGGCATCATGTACCACCCCGTCGGATACAATGTCAATAAGGAAACAGGACTCATTGATTATGACGAAATGGAACAGCTGGCCATCCAGCACCACCCCAAACTGATAATAGGCGGTGGCTCGGCATACAGCCGCGAATGGGATTACCGCCGCATGCGTGAGATCGCAGACAAGGTCGGCGCACTTCTCATGATAGACATGGCTCACCCTGCCGGACTCATAGCAGCCGGCCTGCTGGACAATCCGGTAAAATACGCACACATCGTCACATCCACCACACATAAGACGTTGCGCGGCCCACGCGGAGGCATCATTCTCATGGGCAAGGATTTCCCCAACCCATGGGGCAAGACAACACCAAAGGGAGAAGTAAAAATGATGTCCGCACTGCTGAACAGTGCCGTATTCCCGGGTATACAGGGTGGCCCGCTGGAACACGTCATTGCAGCAAAAGCCGTTGCCTTCGGGGAGGCTTTGAAACCGGAGTTCAAAGAATATGCGGCACAGGTGAAGAAGAACGCCGCATGTCTTGCCGAGGAACTCCAGAAGCGAGGATTCTACATCGTCAGCGGCGGCACGGACAACCACTCCATGCTGGTAGACCTCCGCACCAAATATCCTGAGCTGACAGGCAAAGTGGCTGAAAAAGCCCTTGTAGCCGCCGACATCACCGCCAACAAGAACATGGTTCCGTTCGACAGCCGTTCCGCATTCCAGACCTCAGGCATACGCCTTGGCACACCGGCCATCACCACACGCGGCATCAAGGAGGACATGATGGCAACAATCGCCACCCTCATAGAGCGTGTTCTTGACAATCCTGAAAACGAAGAGAATATAGCCACTGTCCGCGCCGAGGTCAATGCCATGATGGTAGGCTATCCTCTGTTTGCCTGGTAACATGATACGCACAGGACACTGACAGATACCGGACAGCAAGCCGCCATCCATACATTACCGCCATAGGTTAATGGAAGTGCGTCTTGCTGTCCGGGAATGGTATGTTTTTCTTCAGCGTGTCAGAAGATTCTGTTCAACAGACAAGCCAGACGCAAGCCGCCGAACAGCAACTGCCGCTCCACGCACGGTATCCATCTGGCAACGTAGTCATAGGACAATTCTGCATTCTGCGGTGTGTCGGCATATACCTCAGCCGTCAGTTCCAATGTCTCGCACGCCCAATCGTCTATGCTGCCACCGCATATTTCCCGGATAGCGACCTTATCCAGACGGTCTATCTCATCGGCCCATTCAGTATTGCTCCACCTGTGCCCGCTCTCCAATACACTTGAATCCCAGACAGAATGGAGGTTGGTTTCCTGACCGAAATACACCACCGGCCACATGTTACCGCCCAAGTCCGTCTTGTGCCCCATGTGCATGGGCTGGTGCAAATCGCCGACCAGATGAACAAGCATCTTCAAGGCCAGACGCTTCTCTGCAACAGATGCGCCCTTGTCCGAGAGAAGTTGTATCTGGGCGCGTATCGCAGTCACGACATCGCCCTTTGGTTCCGCAACGGCATCTTCGTAGGCCACACCTGCATCGACATTCTTATAATGCCATGTCTTGCTATAAGCATATTCCGGTGTGTGGCTGGCATTGTCCAACCAATTGCACCAATAGACAATGCTCTTGCCTTCCAGAAGTCTGTTGATTCCCTTTTTGGCTTTACGGCTTAAATGACGATACGCAACGGTGCAAGTGACATCGTGTCCCTTCTGCCCCCAAGCCAATGCATCAGACAAGGCGGCAAACAAGGCCAGCGACAACAGCAGACAACGACACGTATTGTTCATGCTCAAGGACATATCTTTATCAGCAATCTTTCAAATGCGTTCCGTCACTGCCTGCCTACAACGCGCTTGGAGGTCTTGCCAGTGACAGGATTCCTAAGCACATAAATACCTGTCGGCAAAGTGTACAACTCGTACTCGCGGAAACATCCGATCCGCCTGCCGTCAACGGTGTACACATTCATACGGACATCGCCGGACACATTACCGTCACCCTCCGCCGCAACATCACCGACACCAGTGGGTTTGCCGCCCATGAAAGAGAATGAAATGGTCTTGGTGTCATCGTCAAAGGTTATGTCGGAAACAGGCTTGTGCATCAGATACGTACCGTCTGTATTCGGCGTGTGCAGACGTGCGGCAGGCGCTATCCTGTCACCGTCGGTGCGTTCATCATCGGTCAGTGCATTGTTGCCGGCTATTCCCCAATAGGCTATGACGGAGGAAATATTCTTCAGAGGCCACAGATGTCCGCGCAATTCGGAAATATATTTTGCCGCATCAGTGGCAATATTGTCGCTTAGTTCGAAGTGGCCGTTCGCCGGAATGATGGTCATACGCTGACGGTCAACGTCCGTATTGATATTGTTGGCATTCCATCTGCCGGCATCATAATCCACATGATATATCATCAGGCCGCTCCCCAATGAAGTACACAGAGACCTGCTCCACGTGTCGTTTACCGTACGGTTTTCAAGTATATAATACTCGTTGCGGTTCCCCTCATTATATACGATATATGCAGAACCGCCCTCACCCAGAGACTTCATACTCGAAACATATACAGGTTCCGACAGTTCCACCAGAGGTATCCAGCCCATGAAGTGACGCTCATACGCAGTGTATGGGGTCGGATAATATCCGTCGCGCCAGTACTCGCCGTAGTCCATCAGGCTCCAGTAGT
>CAMWRK010000227.1 GCA_947176655.1 uncultured Prevotellaceae bacterium
GTCCACGTCTATGGTGAGGACTTTGCCATCGTACTTGTTGTTGATGAAGTCCTCGTAGCGGTTGTTCAGGTTTTGCAGATATTCTATGGGGATGCCTTGTTCGTACCCGCGTCCGCGCTTCTGTATGTTGGCTACGAGGTGCGGTATGGATGCACGCAAGTATATCATGAGGTCGGGAGTGCGTGCCACGCTTGTCATGCGTTGGAACAATTCCATGAAGGTATCATAGTCCCGCTGCTCCATGTTGCCCATGGCCTGGTTGTTGGCGGCAAAGACATGTACTCCCTCGAATATGCTGCGATCCTGGATGATGTCCCTGTCCGTGTGCGATATGGCAAGGAGGTCGCGGAAGCGCTCTTTCAGGAAGAATGTCTCCAGACAGAAGCTCCACCGGTGTATGTTCTTGTAATAATCCTCCATGTAGGGATTTTCGGCAACGGCCTCGAATCTGGGCTCCCAGCCGTAGTGCTTTGCCAGAAGGCCGGTGAGGGTGGTTTTCCCGGCACCTATGTTTCCTGCAACTGCTATGAACACTGTTTGTGTATTGCTTTAGATATTTTATGTCGTGTCTACTGTCTCTTGCCCGCGTCCCTATGCGAAGAACATGTAGGCTATGGATATCGCTACCACGATGCCGATGCCGTCCGTTATCAGTCCGGCTGCCACGGCATGGCGCGTGTGGCGTATGCCCACGCTTCCGAAGTATACGGCCAGGATATAGAATGTGGTGTCGGTGGCTCCCTGGAAGATGCAGCTGAGCCGCCCCACGAAGCTGTCGGCACCGTAGGTGTTCATGGCATCAATCATCATGCCTCGTGCTCCGGAACCGCTTAGCGGCTTCATTATGGCTGTAGGCATGGCGGCAACGAACTGCGCGTCCAGTCCCATGCTGGTTACGCAGCGTTCTATTGCCGAAATGAGCATGTCCGTGGCACCGCAGGCGCGGAATGCAGCTATTGCCACCAGCATTGCCACGAGGTAGGGGATGATGCGCACTGCCGTGTCGAACCCTCCTTTGGCTCCTTCCACAAAAGCCTCGTATACGTTGACCTTGCGGCGTATGCCCGCGAGAATAAAGCCGATGATGATGGCAAAAAGGATGATGTTGGCCGTGTTGGTGCTCCAGATGTTCATTGTCTCCCGGTCTACCTGCGTGCCTGTCCATACCGTAGCACTTACGAGAAGACATATTCCGAGCATGGTGCCCAGTATGGCACGGTTGAACAGGTTTATCTTCTGATACATGGCCGTTACGATGATTCCGCCCAATGTAGCTATGGTGGTGGCGAGTAGGATGGGGATGAATATGTCAGTAGGCTGTGCCGCTCCCATCTGTGCCCGGTACACAAGAATGCTTACGGGAATAAGTGTCAGGCCTGAGGTGTTAAGCACCAGAAACATTATCATGGGGTTTGTGGCGGTTGCGTCGAGACGGCCTTTCTCTTCGGCATTGAGATCGCCTGCCTGCTTTCTCGCCTCGTTCTGCTGCCTGTTGTACTCCTGCATGGATTCCATGGCCTTCAGGCCGAGCGGTGTGGCGGCATTGTCCAGCCCCAGCATGTTTGCGCTGATGTTCATGAACATGTGACCGTATGCCGGATGTCCCTCCGGCAGGTCGGGGAAGAGACGGCGGAAAAGAGGCGAGAGCAGTCGGCTGAGGGCGTTGACGAGGCCGCCTTTTTCGCCTATCTGCATTATCCCCATCCACAGCGACAGTATGCCGGTCAGTCCAAGTGATATTTCGAATGCTGTCCTCGCCGAACCGAAGATGCCTTCTATGATGGCCGGAAAGACCGTAGTGTCTCCCATAAAGACGAGCCGGAACAGCGCAATGAAGAACGCTGACAGAAAGAAACCGACCCAGATGTAATTCAATACCACGTTTTTCTCTTTTTTATCGTTGCCCACCCCGGTAGGTAGGTGACTTGCATTAGAAATCGAATATGCTCTGACTGCCGTTGCCTGTCAGCGGGGTGCGTCCGAGGTGTCTGTAGGTAAGTTCCGTCACCTCACGTCCTCGCTGGGTGCGCTTGATGAACCCTTCCTTTATGAGGAATGGTTCGTACACCTCCTCGACAGTGCCTCCGTCCTCTCCGATGGCGGTGGCTATGGTGTTTATGCCAACGGGGCCTCCCTTGAACTTGTCTATGATGGTGAGGAGAATCTTGTTGTCTATCTCGTCCAGTCCGTAACGGTCTATGTTGAGAGCTTCGAGGGCGTAACGTGCAATACCGAGGTCTATTTTGCCGTTGCCCCTTACCTGGGCGAAGTCTCTCACGCGGCGCAACAATGCATTGGCTATACGTGGAGTGCCGCGGCTGCGTCCGGCAATCTCGCCGGCGGCCTCGGCTTCGGTGGGGACGCCAAGGATACTTGCACTGCGGAGAAGGATTTTTTGCAGAGTGTCGTTGTCGTAGTATTCCAGATGCAGGTTTATGCCGAATCTGGCGCGTAACGGTGCTGTCAACAGGCCGCTGCGGGTGGTGGCTCCGATAAGAGTGAAGGGTGCGAGGTCTATCTGGATGGAGCGGGCGGACGGCCCTTTGTCTATCATTATGTCTATGCGATAGTCCTCCATGGCGGAATATAGATATTCCTCCACCACGGGGCTGAGGCGATGGATCTCGTCTATGAAAAGAACGTCATTGGGCTCCAGCGACGTGAGTATGCCGGCCAGATCACCAGGCTTGTCCAGGACTGGGCCGGAGGTCAATTTGAAGCCTACGCCAAGTTCGTTGGCTATAATGTTGCTCAGTGTAGTCTTGCCCAGACCGGGAGGGCCGTGCAGGAGTGTATGGTCCAGAGGTTCGCCGCGGTACTTCGCCGCCTCTACAAAAATGCTCAGGTTTTCCACAACCTTGCTTTGTCCGCTGAAGTCCTGAAACTTGAGCGGCCTCAGCGCATTCTCAAAGTCTTTCTCGCGGAGTTGTCCTTCCCGCCTGATGTCGAAGTCTTCCATAATAGGCTGCAAATATATGAATTTAATGCCAAAAGATGAGGCCATTGCGCGATAAAATGTCTGCGGTCGGGGGCTTTTGACGAAATATAGCTACAGTATTTGCCCATGACGTAACGTTTATTCGTATATTTGTATCAGACGATGACAAACGAAGAATACATAGGACAGCATTGCCGCGACGATGTCCGTGCTCTTGCTCTCGGTCGGGTAGAACCTGGAGTGGACATGAGATGGTGTCTGCAACAGATCGAGGGATGGCAGCGTGCTGTGGAGAAACTTCCCCGCTGGGCAGCTCAGACCGGCATTTGGTATCCTCCTGCACTGTCTATGGAGCAATGCTCAGGCGAATGGGCGGCGGAATACAAGCGCAGTGTGGTGGAGCGGCTTTTGTCGTGTGCCGGGGACAGAAGGACATTTGTGGACTTGACGGGCGGCTACGGGATAGATTTCAGTTACCTCGCACCTCTGTTCGCAAAGGCCGTTTATGTAGAGCGCAATCCCGAACTATGCTGCATAGCGGAGCATAATTTCTCAGTGATGGGGATTGATGATTCCGCTGTCATTTGTGCCGATTCCATCGAATATTTGAATACCTTGACCGGTGCGTGTTCACTTGTTTTCTTGGATCCGGCCAGACGGGACAGCATAGGGCGTAAAACCGTAGCCATAGAGGACTGTACACCGAACATTGTCGGTATGCAGACACGTTTGCTGGGTTTGTGCCGTTATGCTGTCATCAAGTTGTCGCCGATGCTGGATATTACGGCGGCTTTGTCGTCATTGCGC
>CAMWRK010000228.1 GCA_947176655.1 uncultured Prevotellaceae bacterium
ACTCTATATTTACCTTTTATTCTTTGAACAAGAATTAGTCAAGAATTTCAGTAATCTGACCTGAACCTACGGTACGGCCACCTTCACGGATAGCGAAACGCAGACCTACGTTCAATGCAACCGCATAAATCAGCTCTACAGTAATCTCTACGTTATCACCAGGCATTACCATTTCGATACCCTCAGGCAGATGAATCTCACCCGTGCAGTCCATGGTACGCAGATAGAACTGAGGACGGTACTTGTTGCCGAAAGGAGTATGACGGCCACCCTCTTCCTTCTTCAGGACATAGATAGAAGCCTTGAAAGTCTTGTGGGGTTTGATTACACCAGGATGTGTAATAACCATACCACGCTTGATTTCCTGCTTGTCGATACCACGGAGCAACAGACCTACGTTGTCGCCTGCCTCACCCTGATCCAGCAACTTGCGGAACATCTCAACACCGGTGATAACAGACTTCTTATCCTCACCAAGGCCAAGGATCTGAACCTCATCACCTACCTTTACAACACCAGTCTCAATACGACCTGTAGCAACGGTACCACGACCGGTGATAGAGAACACGTCCTCAACAGGCATCAAGAAAGGCTTGTCAATGTCACGCTCGGGCTCCTGAATCCAAGTGTCACAAGCATCCATCAACTCCATAACCTTATCTTCCCACTGAGCAACGCCATTGAGGGCACCCAGAGCGGAGCCACGGATAATAGGAGTATCCTCTTCGAAATCATACTGAGCAAGCAGTTCGCCCATTTCCATCTCAACGAGTTCCAGCATCTCCTCGTCCTCAACCATATCGCACTTGTTCAGGAACACAACCAGACGGGGAACATTTACCTGACGAGCCAGCAGAATGTGCTCACGGGTCTGAGGCATAGGACCGTCAGTAGCGGCACAAACGATGATAGCACCGTCCATCTGGGCAGCACCGGTAACCATGTTCTTCACATAGTCGGCATGACCCGGACAGTCAACATGAGCATAGTGACGCTTCTCGGTCTCGTACTCAACGTGTGCAGTATTGATAGTAATACCACGCTCTTTCTCCTCGGGAGCGTTGTCAATCTGGTCGAAACTCTTCTTCTCGGAAAGACCTCTGTTAGCCAATACGGTAGTGATGGCAGCGGTCAGAGTGGTCTTACCATGGTCAACGTGACCGATAGTACCAATGTTTACATGGGGTTTGGTACGTTCAAATTTTTCTTTTGCCATAGCGGTAGTTAATATTATGTATGTTGTTTAATGTCTTACAAAAATGAGCTGCTTCCGAGAGTTGAACTCGGGACCTCATCCTTACCAAGGATGCGCTCTACCACTGAGCTAAAGCAGCGACATTCCCTCTTCTCTTTAGAGCGGAAGACGGGGCTCAAACCCGCGACCCCCAGCTTGGAAGGCTAGTGCTCTATCGACTGAGCTACTTCCGCATAATCTACATATACGTCTCTAAAAGAGGTGGGTGGTGATGGATTCGAACCACCGAAGGCGAAAGCCAGCAGATTTACAGTCTGCCCCATTTGGCCACTCTGGTAACCACCCTAATGCCTATTTGCGAGTGCAAAAGTAGGCATATTTTTCGAAACCGCCAAAGTTTTTGCGAACTTTTAGCGTATTCTTACTTATTTTTGTGCTTTTCTATCTGGCGCGCCAGTATTTCACACGTTTTATCAACCGCCTCTTCAAATGTGTCGCAGGTCTCGGACGCAAACAGATTTTTACCCGGAACCTCAGCCTTCAAGTCAACCTGCTTGTTCATCGCAGTCTCAGGCTTCACGACTTTCAATGACACCTCTACCTTTCCTATTTCGCTTTCGAAGCGTCCCAGTTTACCGACTTTCTTTTCGATAAAGTCCTGCAGTTTCTCGTTCACGTCAAAGTGAATGGCCTTGATTCTAATGTCCATAATTCCTCCTTTCGTTAATTTAAGCTCTGGGATGAGCCTGATCATACAGTTTCTTCAATTCCTCGAATGTCGTATGCGTATATATTGCCGTGGTTTTCAGACTTGCGTGTCCGAGCAACTCTTTCACAGACTGAAGATCGGCAGAATGATTAAGCATAGAGGTTGCAATACTGTGCCGCAACACATGCGGGCTACGTTTCGACTGCATGGTAACATTGGAGAGGGCATCTCTTACGACCACACGGAGCTTGCTGTAAGAAATCCGCTGCCCGGAACCGGCACCGAGGAAGACTGCATCGGCAGCAGTCTTTCCGGCAAGAAACTCGTCACGCGCCACCAGATAGGCTTCCATATCGTGCACCAATTCTGGCACCATAGGTATCAGGCGCTGCTTGTTGCGTTTCCCTATGACACTGACAACAGCGTTATGTAAGTCAACATCGGCGAGGTTCAGATTAATCAATTCTGTCGCACGCATACCGGTGGAATAGAGCATATTTACCATCGTCCTGTCACGTTTTCCTTCGTATGTATCGGGGAAGACAACATCATCAAGCAGACGATTCAAGGCTTTCTCCCTTACGAAATAAGGAAGAGCCTTGCTCTTCTTAGGGGAAATAACATTATACGCAGGATCAACATCAACCAATCCACGCCGCAACAGGAAGCGGAAAAACGCTTTGACAGCACTTAGTTTGGGACACACGCCCGACGGACGCAACCCGGCCTCCAACAAGTCAGCCACCCAAGAACGCACATTATCCGATGCGACTGCTGCCCATGACTGTATTCCACACGAGGATTTGACATATAGCTCAAACGCTTTCAAGCTACCGCTATAAGAGATGACCGTACATTCGCTATAATTACGTTCATATCTCAAATAAGCAATAAAATCCTCTACCCAAGCATCCATTCGGAACTCCTCTTATGCTATTCTGAGGATAAAGATAGACATTTTCTCAGCAACTACAATAAGGACACCTCAAAAATTAACATCTTTAATACAATCGCACAGGCTTAGTCCTCTACGCGCTGAAGCTGCTGCACATAGATGGCACGCTCCATCTTCAGGCGATTCTTCACAGAGGGTTTGTCAAACTGCTGACGAGCACGCAACTCCTTAATGACACCAGTCTTTTCAAACTTACGCTTAAACTTTTTCAAAGCGCGCTCAATGTTCTCACCTTCTTTTACAGGTACTACAATCATTGTTGTTTTTAATAAATAAAGTTAATATTATGCAAAAACACATTTTGCGGCGCAAAGGTACGATGTTTTCACGATATAGCAAAGTTTTTTTCGTAACAATTCTCATGATGTCACAACATTGTCAAGAATCCCGGTTCTGCCGGACAGGGTCTGCCTCTCGCTTTCTACCGACAAAATATTCCTGCCTATACCTTATTATAATAATAGGCAATTCAGTTCTGCGGAATACATAGGCACATTGCATGCATGTCCGGGACACGCAGCGAGACACACCATATAGCAGAAAAACATTACACTCGAGATAGCACATTCTACACCTTGGCCAATGCCTACACGCACGAAAACTGCCAATTATGCGTATAACATGAGAAGATATGGAGAACCGTGCGGATTTTCAAGGCGTAATGAACATTACGCCGCATACAATATCCTTTTGTATATAATTGTATTGCAAGACGTTATCGCACCACACAGATATACTGTCCGGACACATAAAGCGCAATTCGTGTTCCTGTGCCTCACGCCTCCTGTTCCCCCCAACCGAGACATCACGGTCTTGGGGTCGAAAGACCGTGGTCTTGGAGGCCAAGCTCAATGGTCTTGGTCTCCAAGACCACG
>CAMWRK010000229.1 GCA_947176655.1 uncultured Prevotellaceae bacterium
TTTGTGTACCTTTGCATTAGTGACAAGCCAAAATAAATTATTAAGTTATGAAAAAGCTATTTTTGTTTGCTGCCATGCTGTTGTCATGTGTAGCTTTTGCGGGTGCTCAGGATGTGCAGGAACCGGACTTTGAGTTCGAACCGTTTGTACTTGATGGGCAGAATGCGGCATTGGGCGATCCTTTGCCATGCGAGAATGCCTATGTCAAGGCCAAGGCAGGAGCCAGCATGTATATTGTCGGTGCAGGAAAGGTGAAGAGCTACTATTACGTGGCAGGAAATACTAGTTCCCTGGCTTTGGACAACTGCCAGTCCATTGTCATAAACACGGGTGGAAAATCTCCCATGCAGACCGTCTCCATAAACAGATTCGATGTGCTCAGGAACAAACGTCGTTTCCAGAATGGCGAGCTTGGCACGTTTACAGGCGCGTCCGCAGGCAATGACAAGAACGCTCAGAACTTCCGTTACAAGAAGTATGGCAAGAACAGTGTTGTCATTCCTCTGAGTAATCTGGAGCCTGGCGAGTACTGCGTAAGCATCATCAACACTATGACCAACTCCAAATCGGCCAAGGTCTATACTTTCAGTATCAAGTAAGGGCCGTGGCATAACGGACTGAAGAAAAATATCCGGTTCCCGTCGGGATGAACCTTGCCTGGGTGCAATACCATCCCGGCGGGAAACTGTCTTTATACGCCTGCCTGTCTCAGATTCTTTCTTTCAGTTTGCCGACAAACATTATGTAGTTCCCGTCTTCGTCAAGGGAATCGTACAGTTTTCTCAGTGAACTCTTGTCTTCCTCCGTACAATCGCTTTCGTACAATCGCTTTTCTATCACCTCCCTCAGTTGCATGGGGTGATACATATCGTAGAAATATCCGTTGGCAAAGGTTGTGGGGGCTTCTATCCCGCCGGCCGAATCGTTCTTGAGTTTTATGTAATATGCCTCCTGCGACTCTTGGTCGTATACAATGGTTCCCTTCTTGGTGTACTTTCTGACATCGGTTATTACATCAGCTATATATTTGCCAGGAATGACATTGTACTGATAGTACGTGTCTTCTGTTCTGTCCTGCCATGCCAATGTGAATGCCGGCTTTATGGATTGGGTCTTGGTGTCGTAACGGTACAATGTGTCATTGGACGTTTGCCAGACATACATATTGCCCATACAGCTATAACACATCACGTCATGGAAAAGGTCTTTGTCGGCCGGGCTGTCTGTAATCATCGACGGGTGAGGCTTTGTCTTTGCGATGACCTCGCCATTCTTGATGTGCGTTATGAGGGTTGGGTTGGCACACTTGTTCAGACAAAGTTGTACAAGAGAGATGGTGCCATCGCCATTCAATGTCATTTTGGGCGAATAGAGTTCTTCGTCCAATGGGATGTCGTATCTGAACTTCCCGTCCATGCCATAGACGTGGATATTGGAGTGGGCACAGGGAGATTCCGTCAGATAGATCTGTTCCCTGTCTTCATCTATAACCGCACTGTTTATCCTGTTGGAGTATTCGCCATGTCCTGCTCCCAAAGCACCGACATTGCACAGGAACTTGCCATTCCTGTCAAAAAGTTTGAACACCCCGTTGCCGCCTTGACGGATGCCAATGTAGTTGCCGGCAATAACCTGCCAGCCATATTGGAACAATGCCGCTTCGCTGTTCTCAAATTGAACTATCCGCAAATCCTCCACCCATTCGCTCAGATTGACCGTCCTGAGTTCCTTTACCCTGCCGACATCGCATGTGATGAATCCGTCTGTAGTGTTATATTTTTGATTTTGACTGCACCCACAAAAAAGGCTGCCTACCGTGAGAGCAAAGGCTATGGTTATCTTTTGCATGTGTTGTTATTTTGTCATTGTGTTGTTGTAAAAATTATCACGCTGGTCGTATAAAGGTTTTATACGACATATATTATTTTTAATGTTTCGAGTAGTAGTCTGATTTATATGTCGCTTCCGGAAGAGCCAGTAGAACCTGAGCCTCCATCTGATATCTGTTCGCATTTTGTGCTGCAACGCCAGCTGTCTGGACAATATCCTTTGTCAATACATGTGCGTATGTCACATCCCGCTTGCGAATTTGTGATATATCCGGGGTTAATAACCCTGTCACCGTATATACATATACAATTGAAGGTTGGGCCATAGGTAATTGATTTTAGTTCTTGTGGTGTTAGAACATCTCCAATCTCTAAATCTGTAGGTAGTTTGATTTTCATAATAGTATAAAAATGTATTGCAAATCTACAAATTTATGAGAGAATATTAGTTTCTTCGTTATAATAATCATATAGTCCACCAAAAATGAAGGCTATTTCTTGAATTATACAATTATTAATAGTACTTTTATAGGGCAAAAGCCATAATAACAGGCATAAAACGAGGTTACATATAAATATAATCTGATGGCAAAGAATCTGTTTTTGCGCCTTTGCGAGGAATTGCACATACCGTACAACAGTGGATATACCATCCGTTATTTCGAGGAGCATCCATACAAATACACACTCTTCGGACTGTACAGATTGTTGTCCGGATACGGTGTGGAAAGCAAGGGGATGAGGTTTGCTGATAAAGAAGACGCATTGTCAGTTCTGAAGACACCTTTTGTCGCTCAGGTATCAGATGATTTGGTGTTGGTGATGTCTGTTACTGCTACCGATGTGTCTTATCGTTGGTATGATGAAGTCATCCATGTCCGGCATAAGCAATTTGTTGATGTTTGGAGCGGTGTTGCCCTTTTGCTTTTCCCCACCGAACATGCCGGTGAACCAAACTACAAGGAACATTGCCATACAGAATTGATACGGAATCTTAAAATATGGTGTGCTGCTGGCAGTGTGGGCATTATTCTTGGCATTGCGGTTTTCAGACGCGTTCCAGCTTTCACGCTTTTTTCTATGTTGCTTTTTATTCTTAATATTGCGGGACTATATCTCTGCCACATCCTTTTGCTGCGTCAGTTGAAAGTATCAAGCAATGTTGCTGACAGATTGTGCAATTTACTCAAGCGTACCACTTGTACCGATATATTGGATACACCTGCCGCCAAATTTGTCTATGACATCAGTTGGAGCGAGATAGGTGCAGCCTACTTCTTTGTCAATGCCATTGCCATACTGATTTCTCCGGACTCTCTCCCAGTTCTCTGCCTGTTTGCTTTAGCCTCTTTGGGTTACACTGCATGGAGCCTGTGGTATCAGCGTTTCCGCGTGCATGCCTGGTGTCCGCTGTGCCTTTTTGTACAGTGCAACTTTGTCCTTCAGGCAATCACCTGTCTTATATATACACATTATATATATATACTGTTCTCCCGGCTTTTCTGTGGGGGTATCGTATCAATGTCGGTTTTTCTTGCAATTCCGTTTTCGTATCTTGCCGCCACTCTCCTCCTCCATATTCTGCTGCCGGTTGCCTCAAAAGCCCGTCTGGCTGAACGCTGGAAGAACAGTTTCCGGAATTTCAAACTGAGCAAGGATGTTTTTGATTCCCTCTTGCAACGGCAAAAACGGTACGAAGTTGAACCGGTATCTTCAATTCTTTTCGGCAATCCCGAAGCATCCTATCGACTGACAATACTTACCAATCCATATTGCAACCCTTGTCCAGCGATGCACGCCCGCATATCCGGAATTAATCTTTCAGAATGTTGTGTTGAGATGCTCTTTGCCTCTTTCGGCGACAGATATGATCG
>CAMWRK010000230.1 GCA_947176655.1 uncultured Prevotellaceae bacterium
TGGATATTCGGTTGAGCGGAACGATACTGCCAGACGATCGGAAGCTGACGCTGCCTTTCCGGGCGGGCAATCTCGAAGCCGTGGACGTAGAAGTAGTGAAAATCTATACAAACAACATGATGATGTATCTTCAGGAGAACGAATTGGACGAGTACTGTCATCTGCGTCGCGCCGGACGTCTGATTTACCGCCGCACGGTGCGTCTGGACGATGATCCGAACCGTAACCTGCACGAATGGCAGAACTTTTCTATCGACCTGAAGAACCTCTTCCGCCAAGAGCGTGGAGCGATTTACAATATCCGCTTGGCATTCCGCCAGGCCTATTCGCTATACAACCGTGCGAAGCATGACGGAGAACTCGTGTTTCCGATTGAAAACGGTCTGACCACTGAGGATGCAAATAACTGGGATCAGTCACGACCATATATATATCGGGATGCTCCAGATTACGATTACAACTGGATGGAATATAAGTGGGCCGAACGTGACGATCCATCAAAACCGAGTTACTATATGGACGGTAACCGTATGCCCAAATACAATCTTGTAGCCTCAAATCTCGGACTGATTGCCAAGAAAGCCGACGGTTCGCGGCTGTGGACGTCGGTGTCGGACATTGTGACTGCTGCGCCGCTGGCCGGGGTGCGCGTTACAGCATATAACTACCAGTTGCAGGAAATCGGACACGGCACGACAGACAGCAACGGATTCGCCGATTTCAATGTTGCCAACAAGCCATTCATCGTTACGGCTTCGAATGGCATCTCTACCAGTTATCTGAAAGTGACGGGCGGACGCGAGAAATCGCTAAGCAATTTCGATGTCGGTGGCAAACGGAATCCGCAAGGCATCAAAGGATTCGTCTATGGCGAGCGCGGCGTATGGCGTCCTGGCGACGAGGTGCATCTGACACTGATTGTCGAAGACCGTCAGAAGTCGCTTCCTGCCAACCACCCGGTCACTATGGAACTCTATACGCCCGAAGAGCAACTCTACGAGCGTCAGACGCTGACACAGAGCACTGACGGGTTCTATGTATTTCATATCCGGACGGGCGAAGATGCTCCTACAGGGCGCTGGAACGCGCATTTCAAAGTGGGTGGCAAAACTATTGACTTCCCTGTCAAAATTGAGACAATCAAGCCCAACCGCATCAAGATAGGTATCAAGACCGACGAGACGCTGCAAGCACCGGGGTCTGCCGTCTGCTCACTCGAAGCACACTGGCTGACAGGGCCGATTGCCGGCAACCTGCCGGCAGCCTTGGAGATGGTGCTGTACAGCAACCCTAAACCGTTCAAGGAATTCGATGCCTACACCTTCTCGAATCCCTTAAACACGTTTTCGTCGGAACATACAGAGCTAAGCAACGGAGTTCTTGACTCGTTGGGGCGCATGAACAAACAGATAAAATTAGCCGATAAGAAAGATGCCCCAGGAATGTTGCAGGCCAACATCATTGCGCGAATACGTGAAGCCGGCGGTGACGAGAGTTTCGCAGCACGCAGTGTGCGCTATTCCCCCTATCGGTCCTATGTAGGTATTAGCTTGGGCGAAAAGGAGTTTGAAACTGACAAAGACCTGAACTTCCCCGTCGTGTGTGTCAATGCCGAAGGCAAGCTGCAAGGCAAACGGAAAATCGAATACAAAGTCTACAGGCTCAACTGGAACTGGTGGCGGGAAGGATCGCCCTACGCTCTGAACCGCTATGTGCAAAGCACCTCTGCCGAGGTCGTCGCCTCCGGCAAACTGGAGAGTGCAGACGGCAGGACGCAGGTTCCGTTCCGCGTCGACTATCCGGATTGGGGCAAATACTTGGTTTTCGTGCGTGACACGCAGAGCGGCCACGCCACGGGCGGTGTTGTCTTCATAGACTGGCCCGAGTGGAGAGGGCATGCCGGGAAAAAGGATGCCAAAGCCAGTTCAATGCTCTCCTTCGCCCTTGACAAGCGTAACTATGAGGTGGGCGAAACTGCTACGGTCTACCTTCCGAAATCCGCGGGCGGACGGGTGCTGCTCTCGGTCGAGAATGCTTCAAAGGTGCTCTCTCGCCGCTGGGTTACAACCTCTGCCACCCGCGAGACTTCCTGCAAGATTCACATTACACGTGAGATGGCTCCGAACTTCTATGTCCACGCCACGCTGCTGCAACCGCACGCCAAAAGTAACGACCTGCCGATTCGCATGTACGGCGTGGAGGGAGCGGAAGTTATCAACCGCCATTCGATTCTGCACCCCGAAATCGAGATGGCGGACGAAATACGCCCCCAGCAGGAATTTACAATCAAGGTGCGGGAGCGCGATTGCAAGCCGATGACCTACACACTCGCCATTGTCGACGAGGGGCTTCTGGACATTACGTCATTCCGCACACCGCAGCCATGGCGTGCAATGAACCAGCGCGAGGCGTTGGGCGTCAAGACATGGGATTTGTACGATGATGTAATCGGTGCTTACGCCGGGACATTCACCAAAATATTGAGTGTCGGAGGTGACGAGGCACTGCGCCGTACTGCGGGAAAGGAGAAACGGTTCAACCCCGTCGTGAAGTTCCTTGGGCCGTTCACGCTCCGTAGCGGTCAGGCAACGCATAAGGTTACACTTCCGATGTACGTAGGTTCGGTGCGCGTGATGGTCGTGGCTGCACACGAGGCAACCTACGGACATGCGGATAAGACGGTAACAGTCCGTTCACCGCTGATGTTGCTGCCGACACTGCCGCGTATACTGTCGTGCGGCGACCATGTGAAATTGCCGGTCAATGTATTCTGCATGGATGACAGGGTGCAAAATACAGAGGTAAAAATCTCAGTCAAAGGACCGGTATCTGTTGCCGGTTCCACATCAAAGAACCTCACATTTGCAACGCCAGCCGAGCAACTGACAAGCTTTGATTTAGTATGCGACAATGTGCGGAGTGGCCAGGCAAAGATTACCATAACTGCTGATGGCGGCGGGCATACCGCCTCTGAGACGATTTACATAGATGTACGTAATCCGTTGCCGCCTGTAATAACGAACTATGCCAAAACGTTGCATCCTGGTGAGGAACACGATTTTACATGGACACCGTTTACCGATGGAACGGCACAACTGGAGGTTGGTGCCATGCCCAAAATCGACTTCTCCGGAGCTTTCGTCTTTATGGAGAACTACGGGCACTATTGCACCGAGCAACTCTCCGCACGGGCCATGTATATGCTATACGCCCGCCGCTTCCTGTCTGCTGCCGAGCAGGCACAGGCACGGGAGGCGTTGCCGAAGATTCTGAAAACCATTTTCTCGCGCCAGACCTCTGAGGGCGGCTTTGTCTATTGGCCAGGCTCCGATGTAAACGAGTGGGCGACTTCAATGGCCGGAGAAGTGATGCTTGAAGCCAGGCGGCAGGGATTTGCTGTTGCAGACCAGTACATCAATCGTTGGAAAAAGTACCAGCAGCAGATGGCACGTACATATCGCCACAGTCACGAACACGGAGAGGACATGGTACAGGCGTATCGTCTCCATACACTTGTAAAATCAGGCGAAGAACCTGTGGCTGCAATGAACCGCCTGCGCGAATCTGGAACTTTGTCATATCAGGCGCTGATGCGTCTGGCTGTCGCCTATGCCGAGGCCGGAAAAGTCGAGGTGACCCAACAGCTTATCGGACGAACCGATAACTGCGTGAT
>CAMWRK010000231.1 GCA_947176655.1 uncultured Prevotellaceae bacterium
GGATGGAGAAGAGCTCACGTACAGGATAGCCCTGCTTGGCATATCCCTGGCCGCTGATGAGATCCATCACCTGCGCACGCGAATCCAGATCCGTTATCTTGTTCTTGGCATAAGAGAACGTCCAGTCCGTTGTCCAGCTGAAATCACGGGTGTCGATGTTCTTTGTAGAGAGCATGAACTCCACACCGCTCGACTCCATGGAAGCCACATTGGCCATCTTGCGGTTCTGTCCGCCTACGCCTTGGGTGTAGATGGGGCCTATAAGGTCGAAGTTGTTACGTGTGTACCAGTCGAACGTCAGGTTGATACGGTTTCCGAGGAAGCCGAGGTCGGCACCGATGTTGAACTCGTGCTTCTTCTCGTATGTCAGTTCCATGTTGGCAATCTCCTCCAGCGTGAGACCCAGTTCTCCGACGCTTGCCAAGGGACGCCAGGGTCTATAGGGATTGATGATGGCCGTGGCATTGGACACATAGTCGGGACCGGCATCGGCTGTCAGAGAGTATGACATTCTCAATGTGGCGTGTGACAGTACGCGATTGTGGAACCACTTTTCCTCATGGGCATTCCATGCTCCCGACACGTTCCACGTGGGCAGCCAGCGTGAACTGCGGGCCTTGCCCAGCTTGTTGGAACCTTCGTAACGTATGGTTCCGTTCAGAGTGTAGCGGGCGGCATAGGAATAGGTCGCCGTACCGAAGAATGCGGCGTTGCGGCGATATGTCCACTGGTTGCCATAGTAAACGGCGTTCTCCTCGCCCTGCTGCTTGAACAGGTTGTAGTCGATAAACGGAGTGTTGCCGTTGTCGTAGCAGAAGCCCCAGCCCTGGAAGTTCACGGCATTTCTGTCTACGGAACTTACCTCCATACCTGCCATGGCATTCACGATGTGCCTTTTGGCAAAAGTCTTGTTGAACTGTCCTATGGCACGGAAGTCGTACTGTGATACAGAATATGAATTGTTGTAATAGATACCGCCCTTTGGCAACACGGTCTGAGGCAGTGCGTTGGGGTTCTCAGGGTCGGTGTACAGGTATGGATTGGCTGCACGTATGGTGGCATCCTCCGGAGTGATACCGGCACGGTAGGCCAAGGCCTGGTTGGAGTTGTCCTTCACGAAATGTTCGTTTGTGGAACGCTGGTAACGATAGGCTCCCAGCACGGTGAAGTCAAGGTAATCCGTAGGACGGTAGTTCAGTTCGCCTTGGAACTTCAGGTCGGTAACGCCAAGTTCTATGTAGTTGTTCTCCAACTCCTTCTTGATATTAAAGGGCGAATAGTTGCGGGTATAGAACGTATTGGCATCCAGCGTACGCGATGTGTTCAGCGCATAGCTGTAGGGGTTGATGTCGAAACCGCGCTTCACCTCGCCGGACACGACATCTATCTCCTGAGACAGTGTACCCGGAGCCGTCTGCTTACGATACGAGTCGCTCGTCAGCAATGTAATTCTCAATCTGTCCGAGAGGTCAAAGGCTGCATTACCGTTATATGTGAAACGCTGTACCTTGCTTGACAAAGTCCATCCCGGATCCTGCATTGCAGACAATGAAGAATAGAAACGTCCGCGATCCGTACCGCCGGATATGCTCAGGGCATGGTTGTGCATTACATTCGTATTGAACAGTTCGTCGAACCAGTCCGTATTGCGGAACTCGGCACTTTGCAGATACCTGTCCTTGGCGGCCTGTGTATTGGCCAGTCCGAATGAACCTGTTGCGGGATCGTAGGTATTTATCAACTGGTACATCTTACCGTACACACCTGAACTTGAAGCCTTTGTCAGACCGGAGAGTTCCAACCATCCCTTTGCTTCCATCTCCTTGTACACGCCCATCTGCTCCTGCGAATTCATGATATTGAAGTTGCTGTAGTTGGGACGCAGACGCAACGTAAGTTCGCCGGTATAGTTGATGGAAGTCTGACCGGCCTTACCTTTCTTGGTCGTCACGACAATAACGCCGGCCATTGCACGCGCACCGTATATGGAAGTGGCGGAACCGTCCTTCAGAATCTGGAACGACTCTATGTCGTCGGCATTCAGACCTGCTATGGCAGAAGAAATCAGCGTCGTGGCATCGCCGGACGACAGTTCGTCGGCAGACACCTCTATGGCATCCTCCAGAATAACACCGTCAACAACCCACAGCGGACGCGAATTACCGTAAATGGAGGTAGCACCGCGCACACGTATCTTCGGTGCCGTACCGAAGGTGCCGGAGACGTTCTGCACCGACACACCGGCGGCACGTCCTTCCAGCGAACGCGAAATGTCGGCAACACCGTTGATACGTATATCCGCCGCATCCAGTTTAGTCGTAGCGCCGGTAAACAGACGGCGATCCATCTTGTTCATGCCAGTCACCACAACATCATCCATTTCCTTGGTGTTCGGCTGGAGCACGATACGCATTTTGGATGAAGTTACCCTCACCTCAGCCTTTTTCATACCGACGTAGCTGACTTCGATAAACGAACTTCCTTCCGGAACTTTCAACGTGAATTTGCCATCCATGTCGGTTATGGTACCTACAGAAGGCAAACCCTTCACTTTTACGGGTGCGCCGATAATGGGTTCGTTATCATCAGCGGATACCACCACCCCTCTCACCGTTGTCTGTGCGTAAGCAGCAACAATAGCAAGCATGCACAGAAGCATCAATGAAAGTCTTTTTTTCATAAACACTGATTTGTATTGATAAATTATTATTAAATTTGTTCTTTGTCCATTAGTCCCTGCAATACCGGAACGGCTTTGCCATATTCATGTGGATTTCAAGAATGACTTTCAGATTTCTGCTGCCGTTTCTCCTACATATACCTTATATATAATATATGGCATAAAAATCGGCATAGTTTCAATCAAACGACCGTTTTAATGATGTGCCACAGCCTTCTATATAGTCCCACACGTATAATTTGGCTGCAAAGATAAGGAATTTTAACGTATTAGGGGGCATTATAAACAGATTTTTATTACATAATCACGCATTTGTTGACATTTTGTGCCGTTTTGATAGTTTTGCACACACAGATGATGTGTTTTTGTCGCATTAACGCGCCATTATGGTATCGGCGAGGTATCATAAAACCGACCGTTTTAATGACATGCACAGCCTACCATTTAAACCAACGTGTTCATTTGGCTGCAAAAGTAAGGAATTTTAACGTAATTAAGGATATTGTAAACAGTTTTTTATTACATATCTACGCTTTTGTCGCCATTTTGTGCCGTTTTGATAGTTTTTGCTCTCAATTTGTGTGTTTGTGTCATGACAATGTGTTTATCGGGATTCGGCGAGGTATCAGTAAATACGCCTTATTTAGTATATATTATATGAGAAACAGTCTCCGCGAGAAAGGATTCGTATCCTCCACGAAGACGGCTGTTTTCACGTTCGTGTGTGCGCGCATATTATATATAAGGTGTAAAGCAGGATTGGTGCTATTCTGTCAAATCGGCATTCGAGTCACGATATTTCAATATACTATCGGCTATCCGCAGAGGGGCTGGAGCTGTCTCTGAAGTGCATCTTCGCGGTGTCCAAAACGCGTCATCGTGATGTCCCGGTTCAGACACCGTGGTCTTAAGCGTTAAGACCATCGGTCTTCGCGCTTAAGACCACGGTCTTTCGACCCCAAGACCGCGATGTCTTTT
>CAMWRK010000232.1 GCA_947176655.1 uncultured Prevotellaceae bacterium
TGTAAGTTCGAAGCCTCCGAGGAAACTCAGTCCGAATAGTACCAGAAGCAGGAAGAAGAAGATGTTGAATACGGCATTGGTGCTCATGGCGTTGAGGGCACTGGCACCGAAGAAGAGAGTCACTAACATGCCAAGCCCTACATATATTACTATGATGGATATGCCATAGGCCACGGCATCGCGTATGCCTTTGCCGCGATTGTCTTTGCTTCGCTTCAGAAAGAAACTGACCGTCATGGGTATTATTGGCCAGACGCATGGGGTGAGCAGAGCCAGCAGGCCGCCGGCCATCCCCATAAGGAATATCCATATAAGCGAAGTGTCCCCCTGTCTGACAGCGTTGCCCTCTGATTGCAGCAGGTCTGTTACCGGCATCCATAAATCGGTTGTCGTCTGTCCGGCATCGGAAGTCACGGCCCGAGGCACAGAAATATCGGCGGTGTCCGTGTCCGGTTTCTGCTCCTTGGCAGCCGGCATGCTCTCTGTCTGCCGTGTGTCCTTCGTTTTTTTACCGCTGAAACTGAATTCTACCGCTGTAGGCGGCATACAGTTGCTGTCATCGCAGGCTCCGTATGTCAGATAGCCGCTTATGCTATACGTATTGCCAGTCAGGTTGTATGTCTGAACAAAAGTAACCTCGTTCTCGATGCTTTCAACCTCCATCATGAACACCGGATCCATGCCTCTGTGTATCTTGCCTATGGTCTTTAGTGCCCCTGCTGGACTGACACCCTCTTCCTTCTCCAGTGTGATGGAAGCGCGCGTAGGACCGCCGTCCTTGATGTCTGTGCCGTACACATGCCAACCTTTGTCTATCTTTCCGTGGAATGATATCTCAAGATACCCTTTGTCGTTGATCTTTTCCTTTACGGTAAACTTTACCGGTTCCGCCAGTTGGGCCATGCACCCCAATGCCCCTATTATAGTAATAAACAAGGTGTAGATTCTGTTATTCATCTTTCTGTATGCTTTTGTCCTTTTGCGTGCAAAGATATAAAGATGTGTGTTTAATACAAAATGAATACCGGAAATTCTTCCTGTCTTTAGGAAGACACAAGGACATGCTCTTCGTGTCTTGGACATGTACAGACCTATCGAGACAGCCTGATATGTTCCAGGTCTTTCGGATAGGTTATCTTGATGTTATTGGTTTCGCCCTCCACTATGTACACCGGGACATCGGGAAGGTATTTGCGCACCACGCTGCAGTCATCCGTGGGGGCAAAGGCTGGATCCTGCAAGCCCAGGTCGAAAGCTTTGCGTAGAACACTGCGTCGGAACCCCTGGGGGGTCTGCATGTTGCGCAGCATGGCGCGTGGCAGTGTTTCCACTATGCAGCCGCTGCCGTCCACGCGGACTATGGTGTCGGTGCTGGGCACAGCCACTCCTACGGCATCATACCTGACGAGAGCCTCGGCGCAACGCGAAATGACAGCCTCGCTGACAAGCGGGCGGACGGCATCGTGGACAAGCAGAAGGTCGTCGTCGCAGGTGCAGACTTCCAGAGCGGACAGTGTGCTGTGGTATCGTTCGCGGCCTCCGGGACGCACGTGCCTTACCTTGGTATATGGCGAAGAAATGCGCTTCACCTCGTCCACAAAGTCCTGACGCGTAATGATGACAATCTCGTCCACAAGGGGCGAACGCTGGAATGCCCTGATGCTGTGTTCCAGTACAGTGCAACCCTCTACCTCCAGGAACTGTTTTGGGCGGTCGGCTCCGAAGCGGCTGCCGCTTCCACCGGCCAGCAATATGGCAATAAGCATGTTTGTCCGAGGTTAAATTTTTGAAAAAAGGATATGGAACTATTCATGATAAGGAAGCGTTGCATGCCATCACTTTCCTGTGGATTTCATCTATCTTGTCGGCATACTTCTCATAGAGACGTTTGCCGTTCCGCTTGGTTTGTTCGGCAGTAAAACCTCCGTTCCATAATCGCATTCCACCTACGCTGAGCGAGTGGAACCCGGCGTTGTAGACTCCTACCTGTAGATTTTCAAGCCATGCACGGGCACACAACTCGTAATCATCGAACTGGAATGGAGCGAAATCGAAATCAATGTGGTGCAGATGCCTGCTGAACAATTCTTTGTTTATCCACATAGGTGCACGGTTCACACTGACCGCAAAGACAAATCCGTTTCTCTTGTCTACGGCACATCCGCCATGAGCCGTTCTGGTGTCATGCTCAAAAACTATGTCCAACCCATCTTTTCCTCCCAAAACAGCCATATCAGGATGTTCCCGAAAAAGTTTCAGGGCACGGTCTATCCACGAGGTGTCTGCAAAATCATCGTCGTCTTGCAAAAGAGCAATATACTGACCGTTGGCAAAACGTATGGTCTTGTCATAAGTGATGTTCTCATACAAATCGTTAGAGCGTATGAGAAATTCGTTCGCGCCAGGCATTGCCGCTGCCAATGCCTGTGTGTGGCTGAGTTCCGACCCATCATCGATGACAATTATCTCCATCTCCCCCCCCCATGAACGCAGTTTGGGTAGAATATGCCTTATCTGCAAACTTTTGTTGTGTGACTGAATAATAATGCTCACCAAAGGTTTCTTGACATAACCTTTTGCCTGCCAAGTGGTATAGCATTTTCCTGTCTGTGCCGTCTTTGTCCGTTTCTGGAAAGACAGTTTTAACTTCTCGAAAAAAAGTCTGATATCAAACATTGCTTTATCCTGGTACTACTATCAGCCAAATCATTTCCGTTTCAGGACAAAGTTACGCTTTTATTTTGAGAATACGTAATATCTTCTTACCTTTGATACGGTTAGCATCCCAAAAGAGAAGAAGATGGAGAAGAAGAAGGAGGCTTTGGTGGACGTTTCGGTTCTGATTCTGTTTTTCAACCGTCCGCAGCAGCTGGCACAGGTCTTCGGACAAGTGAAGAAGGCGCGACCGGCACGCCTGTTCCTGTATCAGGACGGGCCGCGGGGAGAGCGCGACATGCAGGGCATTATGGCCTGCCGACAGGTGGTGGCGGATATAGACTGGGAGTGCGAGGTACATACAATGTATCAGGAGAGAAATTACGGCTGCGACCCGTCGGAATACATATCCCAGAAGTGGGCCTTCTCCATGAGCGACAAGTGCATAGTCCTCGAAGACGACGATGTTCCGAGTCTGAGTTTCTTCAGTTTCTGCAAGGAGATGCTGGACAGATATGAGCACGACACGCGCATAACGATGATTGCCGGTTTCAACGTAGAGGAGGAGACGCGGGACGTGCGCGAGGACTACTTCTTCACCGGTCACTTCAGCATCTGGGGCTGGGCCTCGTGGCGTCGTGTGGTGGACGGATGGGACGAGCACTACACCTGGCTGGACGACAGGCAGACTGTGGCACAACTGGAATGTATAATCCGCGAGCGAGGCATGCGTGATGACTTCCTGACCATGTGCCGAAGACACAGAAGTCAGGGCAAGGCCTTCTATGAGACCATATTCTGGGCATGCATGCTCATGAACAACGGACTGTGCATAGTGCCGCGCAGGAACATGGTGAACAATCTGGGAGCCACGGCTGACAGCACGCACTTCGGCGGCACGCTGGAGACGCTGCCCCACGGGTACAGACGCATCTTCACCATGAAGCGTTTCGAGACGGACACAGCGGACATTATGCATCCACGCTATGTCATGGAG
>CAMWRK010000233.1 GCA_947176655.1 uncultured Prevotellaceae bacterium
CTATTAAATGGTGTCAATGAGAAATATTGTTATCTTCACGCTTCTCTTGTCCCTGTCTTTGGGTGTGTCTGCACAGCGCAAGAGACGTACCAAACTTCCTCCTCCACCCACTCAGGAAGAACTGGCAGAGCAATTACGTGCGGAAAAGTATGACCATAAGCTGCAAACGATAGAACGTGTGGTTTTCATTGACTCAATACTCGTTAACAAGGGTGAAGTAGTTAATGTTTTGCCATTGGGCGCTGAAAATGGAAAAGTATATCCGTATAGGGATTACTTTAATGTGAAGGGAAAGGATACGCCGGATTGTACAGTGTTCTGCTCGCAGCTGGGAGACAGAATAATATATGCTCAACAAAATGCTCACGGTGTCATGCAACTATATGGTTCTGAGATGATTGGCGGAAATTGGGGAACTGCTGTCCCGCTTACAGGTCTGGAGGATTCGGTGAGCATGAACTATCCATATCTTCTAAATGATGGCGTAACTCTGTATTATGCCTCTAAAGGAGAAGAAAGCATTGGTGGGTATGACATATTCATGACCAGATGGGATGCAGAGAACCAAAGGTTTCTCAAACCAGAAAATATCGGAATGCCATTTAATTCACAGGCAAACGATTATCTGTATGTTGTTGATGAATTTAATCAACTTGGCTGGTTCGTCACTGATCGCGGACAAAGCGGGGATACTGTATGTGTTTATTGTTTCATACCCAACGACTCGCGACATATATACAACGCTCATGAGATGGAGCGTGATTCTTTGGTCTCTCTCGCAAACATAAGCTGCATCAGGAACACATGGACAGACATGAAACAGGTCAAAGAAGCGACGGAACGTTTGAACATCCTTAAACATAGCTCACAGAGAATAGCGAATGCAGACTTTAATTTTATTATCAATGACAATATCGTATATACGTCTCCACAACAGTTCAGACATCCGAAAAGCAAGGAACTGATAAAAGATTGGCAGAAGAGGAAAAACGAATTGGTTTCAACATCTGAATTATTGGAAAAATACAGAGAGGATGTCCACTTGTCAAAAGAAACGAATAACATATCTATAAAAGAACTTATCACTGAACTTGAACAGAAACAGGCAAAGGCTATAAGTGATATATATGCCATAGAAAAGGAAATACGCACTTTCGAACAGAGGTAAATCATATAATTCAGTATTGTCTCCTCTCCCCCACTCTATAAATGTCTTGTCATGAAATACGCGCCATCTGAACTCATCGTCAATCCTGACGGCTCTATTTTCCATTTACATATTCGTCCGGAGCATTTGGCTGACAATGTCATCCTTGTTGGTGATCCGGGACGTGTGGAAACGGTAGCCTCATATTTTGACTCCAAGGAATGCGATATTATATCTCGTGAATTTCATACGATTACCGGAAGTTATCGCGGTAAACGTATTACTGTTCTTTCCACAGGAATAGGATGTGATAATATAGACATCGTTATGAATGAACTGGATGCCTTGGCAAATATCAATTTTGATACAAGAGAGGACAATCAGTTTTTTCGTCAATTGACAATTGTACGCATCGGAACATGCGGTGCCATACAGCCAGAAATACCATTAGGTACATTTGTTGCCAGCGTGAAAAGCATAGGCTTTGACGGATTACTTAACTATTATGCAGATCGCGACAAGGTTTGCGACCTTGAACTTGAACAAGCCTTCTGCCAACACATGAACTGGTCTGCAATAAAAGGGGCACCGTATGTTGCAATGGCCGACCATACTCTAATAGAACAGATAGCATCACAAGATATGGTGCGAGGCATCACGGTTGCATGTGGCGGTTTCTATGGTCCACAGGGACGCAGAATAAGGATGGAAATACAAGACCCGAATCAAAACGAGAAAATAGAATCCTTCAGATACCAGATAAACATTGGTGGTCAAGATAATATCCTAAGTATCTGTAATTTTGAAATGGAGTCATCGGCCTTGGCAGGATTGGCATCTATTCTTGGTCACCGTGCAATGACCTGCTGTATGGTTATAGCTAACCGGCACTCCAAAGAAATGAATACAACCTACAAGAATAACATTGAAACACTTATATCAATGGTTCTTGACAGAATATAATTCTCCTTAATAAAATTTGCAACAAATAATATTGTGATGTCTACAATCTGTGCACCAGCCACCCCTTCAGGTGGTGCAATAGCTATTATACGTATTTCCGGTCCGGAAGCTATTACCATTGTGTCTGGCATCTTTTCCAAAGATATTCGTAATGCAACAGGATATACGGTGCATTATGGACACATAAAGATGCCAGACTATAATAATATTGACGAACAATTACCAGTCAATCTCCACAGTAGAACAGAGTGCGACATAATAGATGACGTATTAATATCTGTTTTCAAGGCTCCGCATTCGTATACAGGTGAAGACAGTATCGAAATATCGTGCCATGGGAGTAGCTATATAATACAAAAAATTTTGGAGGCGTTAATACACCGTGGAGCGCGTATGGCCAATCCTGGAGAATTCACGAAAAGAGCATTCCTTGCAGGCAAGATGGATTTATCGCAAGCAGAAGCGGTAGCAGATTTAATTGCTGCGTCCAACAAGGCTGCACATCACATGGCTATGTCGCAAATGCGAGGAGGTGTTTCGAATGAACTCAATGGTTTAAGACAACAACTACTCCATATTACCTCATTAATAGAATTAGAACTTGATTTCTCTGATCATGAAGATATCGAATTTGCAGACAGGCAACAACTCAGTGAACAATTAGAATCACTACATAATCACATACAACGTTTGGTAAAATCATTCCATACAGGCAATGCCCTTAAAACAGGAATACCCGTTGCTATTATTGGAGCACCTAATGTAGGAAAAAGCACATTATTGAATCTGTTAGTACATGAAGAACGTGCGATAGTATCGGATATACAAGGAACAACACGTGATCTGATAGAGGATACGATTCAAATAGATGGACTACCTTTCCGCTTTATAGATACAGCAGGGCTTCGAGCTACCACTGACCGCATAGAGCTTATGGGAATTGAACGATCTCTACAAGCCGCCCAAAAAGCCGATATAATCATACTCCTGACTGAACCGAATAAGGATTTCCCTGATATTGAACCTCGATTTGCAAGCAATAATCACCACAGACAGATTGTATTAAAAGTTGTAAATAAAAGTGACCTTGTAATACCTGATTCATCGTTCCTCTACCACAGTCAGCAATCAAACAATCACATTCATATTTCTTCATTAACAGGAGCAGGAATGCCAAGCCTCCAAAAAGCCTTGATATCGGCAGCCGATACACTGCTTTCAGATGCCAAAGAAATCGGGCGCGACACAACAATCATTACAAATCTCCGTCATTATGAAGCATTGCATCACATTCTTGATGCCGTATCGCGCACCAAGCAAGCACTTGCAAATGGCATATCCAGTGACCTCATTGCAGAAGACCTACGCCAATGTCTCCACTACCTAGCTGACATAACCGGAGAAGAAATCACCTCTGATGAAATACTGAGCAATATATTCAGTAATTTCTGCATCGGCAAGTGATTAGTAATTACTAACGATTACAAAATCTCACATTCTATAGTTAAAGCACTCACGATGAGT
>CAMWRK010000234.1 GCA_947176655.1 uncultured Prevotellaceae bacterium
GGCGACCACCGAGATCTACACGCGTAAGATCGTCGGCAGCGTCAGATGTGTATTATAGACAGTATATATATAATGTACGTTCCGGCAAGAAGGAGCGTGTGAGCCGTCTGTTCCAGATGCACTCCAATCACCAGAACCCTGTCGAGGTTATCAGTGCAGGTGATATCGGTGCCGGTGTCGGTTTCAAGGATATTCACACCGGTGACACTTTGACCGACGAGGGCGCTCCTATCGTTCTTGAGTCTATGGACTTCCCCGATCCTGTTATCGGTATTGCCGTTGAGCCTAAGACACAGAAGGATCTGGACAAGCTTAGCATCGGTTTGCAGAAGTTGGCTGAGGAGGATCCCACATTCACCGTTAAGACAGACGAACAGAGCGGTCAGACCGTGATATCTGGTATGGGTGAACTTCACTTGGATATTATCATTGACCGTCTGAAGCGCGAGTTCAAGGTGGAATGTAATCAGGGCAAGCCCCAGGTGAACTACAAGGAGGCCATCACGGCAACTGTCAATCACCGTGAGGTATATAAGAAGCAGTCTGGCGGTCGTGGTAAGTTTGCCGACATCATTGTTAATGTCGGTCCTCGCGATGAAGACTACAACGAGACTCCCCTGCAGTTCGTGAACAGCGTTACCGGTGGTAACATCCCCAAAGAATTCATTCCCAGCGTTCAGAAGGGCTTCGAAGCTGCCATGAAGAATGGTGTGCTCGGCGGTTTCCCGATGGATAGCCTGAAGGTAGAGCTGGTAGACGGTTCGTTCCACCCCGTTGACTCTGACCAGTTGTCATTCGAAATTGCTGCCCAGATGGCATACAAGGCTTGTTGTGCAAAGGCTAAGCCCGTGCTGATGGAGCCCATCATGAAACTCGAAGTGGTAACTCCCGAAGAGAGCATGGGTGATGTTATCGGTGACCTGAACAAGCGCCGTGGTCAGGTCGAGGGTATGGATACCACACGTACCGGTGCCCGTCTGGTAAAGGCTATGGTGCCTTTGGCAGAGATGTTCGGTTATGTTACTGCCCTGCGTACCATCACTTCAGGTCGTGCCACCAGTTCTATGACATACGATCATCACGCTCCTGTAAGCACTGGCGTAGCCAAGGCTGTACTTGAGGAAATGAAGGGACGTGCAGATCTTCTGTAATATCTGCGGTATAGCGCACTTGCATTAAAAACAAGACAAAGGCTTGGGGCCGGTTATTAGCAAACGACTCTTAATAGTCGCCCCTGCCTTGTTTTATCAAATTAAACATACTTAAAAATGAGTCAGAAAATTCGTATTAAACTGAAGAGCTACGACCACATGCTCGTGGACAAGTCAGCAGAGAAAATTGTGAAGACAGTGAAGATAACAGGTGCTATCGTTTCCGGCCCTATTCCCCTGCCCACTCACAAGCGCATCTTCACGGTGAACCGCTCTACTTTCGTTAATAAGAAGAGCCGTGAGCAGTTCCAGTTGTGCGAGTACAAACGTCTTATTGATATTTATTCAAGCAACGAGAAGACTGTTGATGCCCTGATGAAACTTGAACTTCCCAGCGGTGTTGAGGTGGAGATTAAGGTGTAAGCCTACTTGTGTGTTTAAGTCATAAATAGACCCTCGCAGAATGTCTGCGGGGGTTTGTTGTATGCCTATGCATGGTATTTGCCGGATATTTCTCCGCTTTTTTCCGGCATTTTCGTATTATTTCGTGTAAACATTTGTGTAATTAAGTAAAAATCACTAATTTTGCACCCGAAAAGGAAAGGGATGCGCTGGCTGCGGCTATCATGCTATCCGGAAAAAGAACGCTGATGGTGGCGGTTCTCTTTTTGTGTGTCTGTGCCAAAGGTGCGCATGAGAGAAAAACATGAAAGTAAAAAACAATTAACAACAATTATTTAATTAAACTGAAATGCCAGGATTATTAGGAAAGAAAATCGGAATGACATCCGTTTTCAGTGCCGACGGTAAAAATGTACCGTGCACTGTTATCGAAGTTGGTCCTTGCGTGGTTACTCAGGTTAAGACCGTGGAGAAGGACGGCTATGCTGCTGTTCAACTCGGTTATGAAGAGGCGAAGGAGAAGAATACTACTGCTCCTTTGATGGGTCACTTCAAGAAGGCCGGTACCACTCCCAAGCGCCACTTGGCTGAGTTCACGGATTTTGAAGGTGAGGTGAATCTCGGTGATTCTCTTACGGTGGAAATGTTTGCAGACTGCACATTCGTTGATGTGATTGGTACTTCAAAAGGTAAGGGATTCCAAGGCGTGGTTAAACGTCATGGCTTTGGCGGTGTAGGTCAGTCTACTCATGGTCAGGATGACCGTCTGCGTAAGCCCGGTTCTATCGGTGCCTGCTCATACCCTGCAAAGGTGTTCAAGGGCATGCGAATGGGTGGTCATATGGGCAATGAACGCGTTACTACGCATAACCTTCAGGTGTTAAAAGTGATACCTGAACACAACCTCTTGCTGATTAAGGGTAGTGTTCCAGGTTATAAAGGTTCAATCGTTAGCATAGTTAAGTAAGATGGAAGCAAGTGTGTTGAATATCAATGGCCAGGATACTGGTCGCAAGGTAGTGCTCAATGATGCTATCTATGCTATAGAACCCAATGATCATGCCATCTATCTGGACGTTAAACTGATTCTTGCCAACAAGCGTCAGGGTACGGCCAAGACAAAGGAAAGAAGTGAAATGAGCGGCTCTACCCGCAAACTTGGCCGTCAGAAAGGTGGTGGCGGTGCACGTCGCGGTGATATTAACAGCCCTGTTCTGGTAGGCGGTGCACGTGTGTTTGGCCCTAAGCCCCGTGACTATAGCTTCAAACTGAACAAAAAGGTGCGTCAACTTGCTCGTTGCAGTGCTCTCAGCTACAAGGCGCAGGAGAATGCGATTATCGTTGTTGAGGATTTTACGTTTGAGACGCCGAAGACAAAGTCTGTACTTGAAGTGCTAAATAACCTTAAAATTGCAGGTAAAAAGACATTGTTTGTGACACCTGCTTCGGATAAAGCGGTATATTTGTCTGCCCGTAATCTTCAGCGCGTTGCTACAATGCCCGCTGCTGCCCTTAATACCTATCAGGTTTTGAATGCAGATGTTATGGTTGTTGCAGAAAGCGCACTGGCTGTTATTGAAGGTAACCTTGTTAAGTAATAAGACGTCCGAATAATTATGACATACATTATTAAACCTCTGGTCACTGAGAAGATGACCGGTATCACTGAGAAGCAGAATAAGTATGGCTTCGTGGTACGTCCTGAGGCAAACAAGATTGAACTGAAGAAAGAGATCGAGGCTCGTTACAATGTAACGGTTACCGCTATTAACACGTGTGTGTACGCCGGTAAGAGTAAGGCTCGTTATACCAGGTCTGGTCTGTTGAAAGGTCGTACAAACGCCTTTAAG
The DNA here is from genome assembly GCA_947176655.1 of uncultured Prevotellaceae bacterium. Lineage (GTDB taxonomy): Bacteria > Bacteroidota > Bacteroidia > Bacteroidales > Bacteroidaceae > Physcousia. The sequence continues at coordinate 3,404 of CAMWRK010000234.1, forward strand.
AAGGCAATCGTTACTCTGAAGGAGGGCGATGTTATTGATTTCTATAGCAATATTTAATAAAGATGGCAGTACGTAAATTTAAGCCCACAACACCGGGTCAAAGACATAAGATTATAGGTACGTTCCAAGAAATTACTGCATCCGTACCTGAAAAGTCTCTCGTATGCGGAAAGAAGTCCTCCGGTGGCCGCAACGCCACTGGAAAAATGACCGTCCGATATATTGGTGG
>CAMWRK010000235.1 GCA_947176655.1 uncultured Prevotellaceae bacterium
GTTGAAGACCACGAATCCTACTCCGCAAAGAGCCAGCAGTGTACCTGTAACCATCCTGAACCGGAACTCACCATTGAGAAAAATATACCCCAGCAGTATGGTGAAAACAGGCGATGTGCATATAAGCAGGGAAACATCTGAGGCAGGCGTGAGCCGGAGCGCATGGTTCTCCGTTATGAAATACAGCGAACCTCCGCTGAGGCCAGCCAGAAACAGCAGCGCCTCGTCCCTCGCCGAGCCGGCCAGCAACCGTTTGTGGGATATGGTCAATATGCAGAGATATGCTATGAGGAACCTGTATACGAATATCTCCGTCGGGGAAAGCCCCATGCCGATGAGGACCTTCGTCGACACGAAGGTCAGCCCCCAGATGCACACCGTGCACAGGGCAAGCAGGTGAGACAGAAGCGTACCCTCCTCCCATACGCGTGTGCCGGATTCCTTGGACATAGATGTATGTATGAAGTAATGAAAGCCCCGCAAAGATATGAAATAGCATCCGGCAAAACAAAGCCGACACCCTTTTTTTTACTTATTTTGCCTACCTTTGCAACACATCCCGCCAGCCGGCACCCCACCTGACGAAACACATCCTCCTCGCCCTATCCATCCTCGCCACCACCCTCCTCCGCAGGCACAGACACCAGATGATCCGAGCCCGCCACACCATGCAAAGCCATGACAGACACATCGCCCTCCTCCACAAGCAAAGGCAGCATCTGGCCGACGAACTTGCCGCCCCCCGACAGGAATCCGGCACCATACGGGACATACTTGACAGGCGCTGATGCCATACAGGAAAACCATACGCTCCATTGCAACGGACAACGGTTCTGAGTTCTGCGCCCACAAACTGATTTCAAGAGCACTCGCCCCCAAGGGAGAAAAGAACCCGAATCCCGTCTTCTTTGCAGATTCATATTCTTCATGGCAGAAAGGGGCTGTCGAGAACGCGAACAAACTGATACGACAGTATATTCCAAAGGGGACGGACTTCTACACGCTAACGGACGCTTTCATCAGAAAAATCCAGTATAAACTAAACCGAAGACCAAGGAAAAAACTATATTTTGACTCGCCTAAGAATGCTTTCTTCAAAAATATACTTAATTTTGCACTTGCCTGTTGAGAGTAACGTTTGATGGTAGCAATGATGATAACGATGAATAGAAGAGGCTCAAATAATAGTAATTGCTGCAAATTTATAAATTAGAGGGGAATGAAGAAAAAAGAGATAACCATTCGCAACTCGGCGGCAGAGTACCTGACATTTGTCGCCACTACGGGAGAAAATCCCGCTCGTGTGGAGTTGCGCTACGAGGATGAGAATGTATGGCTTACTCAACGTATGATGGCGGAATTGTATGGTGTTGAAGTCCACACTATCAATGAGCATATCAAAAAGATATATTCGGACAACGAGTTGTCGGAGGAGGCAACTATTCGGAATTTCCGAATAGTTCAAACAGAAGGCAGTCGCGAAGTGAGCCGCGAGGTAAAGCATTATAGTCTTCAAATGATTATATCCGTTGGCTTTAAGGTGAATAACGAGCGGGCGGTGCAATTCCGCAAGTGGGCGAATGCCGTTGTCAAGGATTATACGATTCAAGGCTGGGTGATGGACGATGAGCGGTTAAAGCGAGGTGGGACAATTCTCACGAAGGATTATTTCGAGAAGCAGTTGGAGCGCATCCGTGAGATTCGTCTGTCGGAACGTCGGTTTTACCAAAAAATTACGGATATCTATGCTACGGCTATTGATTACGACCCGACAGCAAAATCCACCCAGCGATTTTTTGCTGCCGTGCAGAACAAGATACATTACAGCGTACACGGTCATACGGCATCTGAGTTGATATACAAGCGCGCCGATGCCGATAAGGAACATATGGGGCTGACAACTTGGGAGGGTGCGCCGCATGGTAAGATACATAAGTACGATGTAACCATCGCCAAAAATTATCTTACAGAGGAGGAGTTGCAATCGCTTGGTCGTATCGTGTCGGCTTACCTTGACTTGGCCGAAGTTCAGGCGATGCGCCATATCCCAATGACAATGGAGGATTGGGAGAAACGACTGAACGGCTTTTTGTCGTTGATGGACAGAGAGGTATTGAAAGACGCAGGCCGCATATCGGCAGAGTTGGCAAAGGCTCGTGCCGAGAGTGAATGGGAGCGATATCGCGTTATTCAGGACAGACTCTACACAAGCGACTTTGACCGATTCCTGCAACTGGAAGCTTTTGCAACTGACAAGAAGGGAGATGGTGAACAATGACAAAATACGATATTGAAATTTAGACCGAAGACCAAGGAAACTTTGACTCGCCTAAGAATGTTTTCTTCAAAAATATACTTAATTTTGCACTTGCCTGTTGAGAGTAGGGTCTCATGATGATACGAAACTACGCAAAACAGACTTTCGGACTTTTCACCCGTATGGTAGGGAAAATTGCCGCATTGACTTTTATGCAATATGTAAATTTCATTAATCATCGTCCAATTGGGCAAATTAAGTATGCTTTAATTTAATTTAATTCAACCAACGGGTATATTATGGAAGTAAAATCCGCAACGCGGCATGCCGGAGGACTGTATATTCTGTCAAGCCGGCACTTTTTGTCAGGATATTTCAATATGCTGTCGGGCATCCATGGAGGGGCTGAAGCGGTCTCCGAAGTACGTCTTTGCGGTGTCCTAGGCGAGGCTTCGTGATGTCGGGGTTCAGACACCGTGGTCTTAAGCGTTAAGACCATCGGTCTTCGCGCTTAAGACCACGGTCTTTCGACCCGAAGACCGCGGTGTCTTTTTGGGGGGTATGCGAGATGCCGGACACGGGATGGCATGATGCGCTTTTATACACAAGTACGACAAGTCTGTGTGTCGCAATAACATCCTACAATACAACAAGATAAGAATCTGGTTATGTGAATGAGTGGAGAAACCTTTCCCATTGGTATTCTACACAGTCTGTCAAATCTCCTTCTGCCCTACACTCAAAATCAACATTTGTGCTAAAGTCATCGTCCAAATCACGTCAGTCACAATACTGAAGTGTAATGTTTTTTCTGCACATAACACGAGTGCTGTTCCCGCTGTTTTGCTGCTGGACTCTACTTGCTGCTTCTCCGGAAATATGCTATCCGTGTCGTCGTTGCCATGTGATTTGTTCTTGTCAGAAATTAGGTTGATACGCATGCCTGTATTGTTCTTGTTTCTAAAATGTTTTGCGCTAATTTACCACATGTTTTTAATGCCAATGCATTACTAATGGCGTAAATCAAGCCGAATCTTCGCATATTTCTATATTGTTCCTGCGGGAGTTATAACAAAAAGAATTATATCTACGGACGAAAAATATTTGGAATTTTATTTCAACCAACGAGTAAACTGAATGAAGATACACACTGCGTATGGCATCATGCGGGCATCATGGCCATGGCATACGTTGATTTAGGCTTCAAATTTTAATGATAATGAAAGATAAACGTTTCAAAGGAGTGTGGTTTGAAAAAAAAAAAGATAAATTTGTGCTACGGTATGTATAAAATATGTCAATTCCATCAAGGGGTTGGTATTCAGTGACCTATTAACATAAAATCAGCCATGAAAAAGATACTTTACA
>CAMWRK010000236.1 GCA_947176655.1 uncultured Prevotellaceae bacterium
CAGGCACATTTTGCGACGGCTGGCGGCAAGAATCCGGAAGGCCTGCTTTCTGCCGTGGAGAAAGTCGTGGAACTGGCCACGGCCTAGCGTATCGGAGGATATACTGATATTAAACACAAGGCGTCATGATCCCATTGCGGATATGATGCCTTGTTGTTATATTAGACACCAATACATGATGCCGAAGGTATGTTTTGTTGTCGTTTAACGTTTGCTCATTATCGAGTTGGTGACGGTGACGGAACTTACCAGCTTGCCTGTGGACGTGAAGATCTGTACATTCCAGACATGGCTGGAGCGTCCCAGATGCACCGGTACCGCCACTCCGCGAACGGTGTCTCCGTCGTGTGCGCTGGAAACGTGGTTGCCGGAGACCTGCATGCCCACGGCCATTTCGCCCGGTTTGCAGGCTATCATGCTGCCCAGACCGGCCAGTGTCTCGGCCAAAGCCAGGGAAGCACCGCCAGCCAGAATGCCGAAGGGCTGACGCGTGCGCCCGTCTACCGGCATGGTGGCCTCTACTCTGTGCGGACTGGCAAAGGTGTACTGCATGCCGAGGGCACCCATGAGCGTGTTCCTGTTCTGTGCGTTCAGGACGTCGACGGGTACTTCTTGATCGTCTTCGGGTTTGTCCTGCTCCTCCTCGAAAGCACGCGCTATGGCCAGTGCCGCTCCGTCCTCGTCGTTGGACAGAGTGGTGTAGTCGGCGCAACGTTTCACCTCCTCCGGAGCATTGCCCATGGCTATGCCGGTGCCTGCCATCTGCAACATGTTGATGTCTGCACGTCCGTCGCCGAAAGCCAGGACTTCATTCATGCTGATGCCTAGTTTCTGTACCAAGGCACTCATGGCATAGCTTTTGCCGACTTGGTAGCCTACGACTTCAAGATAGTAGGGATTGGAACGTATGGTGTCTATGACGCCGTTCATGTGTCGTTGCAGATGTTCCTCCATGCCGGCAAGAACCTGTTCGTCATCGTTTACGATGATAACTTCCGTGGGCCAGGTCTCCTTTTCCTCACCGAGATTTTCCAGAGCCTCGGATATGCTGTTCACGTGGCGGAGCGTCATATTGTTCATCTGTGCCTCGTCCACGAGATGCGGATTGTCGGTGTCGGTGGCCACCACTTCATCGTTCTCGTAGTACGCCAGGGCGCATCCGCTACGTATGGCCTGTTTCTCCAGGTAGGGGATAAGTTGCGGATCAATGGTTCTTTCGAAAATAACCTTGCCTGTACTGGCTTCCAGAACTTTGGCTCCGTTGTAGCTAATGATATATCCGTCGTTGAAGTCCAGGTCTATAGCTTTGGCATACGGTAACACTCCGTAGGTGGGACGTCCGGTGGCCAATGCGACACGTACACCGTTCTGCTGTACTTTCTTCAGCGTCTTTATGGTACGTTCACTCATTTCGCGGTTGCTGTTGAGCAGGGTTCCGTCTATGTCGAGAACAAGAAGTTTGAAGTTCATATCGTGTATGTTATGTTGTACAAATATATGGAAAATAATAATAGCGAAGTAGTCACGTGGCAGGATATTTAATTATTTTTAAGCATCTTCCGTCTGCTCCTCGGGCCAGTTTACCAGATATACGTGTCCTGTGGCGCGGGTAATGGCTGTGTAGAGCCATCTGATGTAGTCCTCGGTGAGCATGTCTTCGGTGACGTAGCCTTGGTCTATGTATACGTCCTCCCATTGGCCTCCCTGTGCCTTGTGGCAGGTGACAGCATAGGCATACTTTATTTGTAGTGCGCCATAGTGGCGGTCTTCCTTGACTGCCTTGTACAGTTCTTTCTTGTTGCGCAGTTCGGGATAGTCTTCACTGACCTTCATGAACAGAGTCTGGTGTTGTTCGCGTGTAAGAGCCGGAGCTTCGGAATGCAGCGTGTCCAGCAGCACCACGGTGTCCAGTTCCGTGGGTATGGTTGTTTCCTGTGAATCCTCTTCTGCTGTCTCCGTTCTGTCGATCAGTTTCAGGGTGACATCGGCAAAGCGGAAACCGTATAGTTCGCGTTCGTGCCTGAAACGTTTTATCACGGCCATTTCTCCGTTGGCAATGAGATCCTTGCCATTCAGATACTTGTTTTTTGCTACCATCACCATGTCGCCGCCGCCCAGTTCGCAGTCGTAGTCCAGAATGCGGCTGCGTATCCCCATGTTATAGATATTGGCGCGTTTGTTGCTGCGTGTTATGACTATTGTACCTTCTTTCCCGCACCGCCAATAACTCTGCTCCAGACATTCTATCAGTTCCGTGCCGGGAACGCCCCTGACATCAGGGAAGGAGACACGGATTCTGGGCAGTTCGCTTCCATCACAGAGACATTGGCGCAGGCGTGTGGCATTCCACAGTATTCCCGAGGAATCCACCTGCCGGACCACTTGTGTCAGTTCGGCTTTCATCACCTCCAGCCCGTATCCGCCCAATTCCTGCTCGTCCAGTGCCGGCGACAGCGTTTCGCCAACCGGAGGCAGCTGCGCGGTGTCGCCTATGAGGATAAGTCTGCATCCCTGACATGAATATACGAAGTGAACCAGGTCGTCCAGCAGACGCCCGTCGCCGAACACACTGCCCGACAGCCCCTCGTTGGCTATCATTGATGCTTCGTCCACGATATACAGTGTATCTGCCTTCAGGTTTGGTGCTGCCGTGAAACGCTCATCGCCGAATGTTCTTTGACGGTAGATATGTCTGTGTATAGTGCCGGCTGTGGTCTCTGCATATCCGCCCATCACTTTGGCCGCCCTGCCGGTGGGAGCCAACAGTATTACGCGCTGTTTCAGCATCTTCAGAGTTCTTACCAACGCTCCTACCAGCGAAGTTTTGCCTGTACCGGCATACCCCCTGAGCAAAAAAATAGCATCGTCACTCCTGCCAATAAGGAAACGGCACCACAGATCCATCACATGTTCCTGCTCTTTCGTCGGAACGTGAACGAAGTTTTCCTTAATCAGTGCCTTGAAATCCTCACTTATCATATAAATAATTACAAAAAAGGAGTGAAGTTATCGCATAGTTAGATTCTTTTTCTTACCTTTGTGATGCGAATATACAATAATAAAACGAAATAAACAGACATGAGAAAGTTAATTAATGCAGTTTTGGCTGTATGTGTGGTTCTTTTGGCCGTTATCTGCTGGCGTAGTATTCAGGACGACATCAACTTTGACGAGAATGTTAATTATCGTGAGGCTCAGGTTAAGGCACGCCTGCTGCAGATTAAAGCCGCCGAAGAGGCTTATAAGCAGCAGCATCCCGAAGGCAGGTATTGCGATAACTGGAATGTTCTGACGGAATTTGTCAAGGACGGTCAGTTGCCGGTAGTCATCAAGGAGGGTGTCCTGAGCGATGAGCAGATGGAAAAGGGACTTACCGAATCCAAGGCTGCTGCAATTATCAACAGCGGCGACGAAAAGGCCATTGCGGAATACAAGTTGCAAGGTTTCCGTCGTGACACTGTGTGGGTTTCTCTGGTAGACAGCCTCTACAAGGGACAGAATCTCAACGTGGATTCAATGCGCTACATTCCTTTCTCAGAAGGCGACACATTTGAGATTATTGCCTGCCCCAATACCACAAAGAGCGGTGCCATCATCCAGGTTATGGAGTGCAATGCACCGGT
>CAMWRK010000237.1 GCA_947176655.1 uncultured Prevotellaceae bacterium
GTACTATACCTCTCTGGAGTCTGCCCCCCACATGAGGTTTTCGCGGAGCGTGCGAAAGAAGCTGCCCTCGCTCCGTTTCAGCACCTTGACGGTGTACGGAGCCTTGCGTATGGTTATGCGTGCCCCCTCTGCCGCAGATTCGCTGCGTCCGTCTATGGAGAGCAGGAAGTTGTGCGAGCGGCTCTTCACCCTCATGTCTATTACCGCATCGGCTGAGATGGTCATCGGCCTGACGGTGAGTGAGTGTGGCGCTACGGGCACCAGCCCTATGATGTTGCTGCCGGGACATATTATCGGCCCTCCCACGGAGAGGGCATAACCAGTGCTTCCGGTGGACGTGTTGACGATAAGCCCGTCCGCTTGGTATGTTGTCAGAAACTCACCGTTCACCTCCACGTCTATGCTTATCATGGACGAGTTGTCGCGTTTCAGCACCGCCACCTCGTTCAGTGCATACGGGTATCCCTGTATGGCATGGCTGTCGCTTTCCGCCATCAGTACTGTGCGTTCCTCTATGCGGCAGGTGCCGTCGTAGATATGGTCTATGGCCGAGGCGATATCCTCGGCACGGTAGTCCGAGAGGAAGCCGAGGCGTCCCATATTGATGCCAAGTATCGGCGTTCCTTTGTCTCCGACACATCGCGCGGCTCTTAGAAATGTGCCGTCGCCTCCCAGTGAGATAGCGTAGTCGGCATCAAAGTCGTTGCCGTCTGTCAGCATATCGGGGCGGACATCTATTCCCGTCTCTTCGGTCAGATAGCTGTGGAATGCCCTGTCTATTGTCAACGAGGCTCCACGCGAGGCCAGCATGGCGAAGAGTTCCTGTATGCGTGCGGACTGTTCCGGACGGCAGGTGTTTCCGAATATGGCGAAGCGCAGTTTCTTCATAGGTGTGTTGACTGACTTATATATGTATGCACATTATGCAGACAAAGTTACGACTATGCGTGTGAAAATGCAAGAAAAACACACGTTTACTTGTGTTTCGTTCCCTGATTTTGTGTATCTTTGTATTCACGAAATAGCAGTTATAAATAAATGACACGCTAACCCGCTAACCTATTATAACCCAATAACTATTATGATATACCAGTTTCTTGCAACAGGTTTCGAGGACATAGAGGCATTGGCACCTCTGGATATAGTGCGCCGTGCCGGTCTTGACATGGCTACCGTCAGCATCACAGGCGACAAGGTCGTCTACAGTGCCCACGGCGTGGGCGTGGTGGCCGACATGCTTCTTGATGAGATAGATGCCGCTGCCGCCGACATGCTCGTCCTGCCAGGCGGGCTGCCCGGCAGTACCAATTTGGACGGGTGCGAACCTCTGCGTCGCATCATCCTTGCCCATCATGCCGCCGGGAAACCTCTGGCCGCCATCTGTGCCGCTCCTATGGTCTACGGACACCTCGGCATACTCGAGGGTGTGCGCGCCACGTGCTATCCCGGTGTCGAGGAACACCTCCGCGGGGCAGTCTGTACGGACGAGATTGTCTGCCGCGACGGCAATATCATCACAGGGCGCGGTCCCGGTGCGGCAATGGCTTTCGGCTATGCCATCGCCGGATATTTCCTCGGTGAGGAAGCCGTGGCTCCCCTTCGCGAGGGCATGATGTACAACAGACTGTTCGCCGGAGAGACTGAACGATAGGCCGTGAGCGACGCTATCCTGGACAGGGAACTGACCTATCTGCCGGGAATCGGTCCCAAGAGGGCGGAGATATTACAGAGGGAACTGGGTCTGAAGACCTGGGGCGACCTCTTGTACCGTTTCCCCTACAAGCACATAGACCGCAGCCGTCTCTACCGCACCTCCGAACTGACCTCCGACATGCCCTTCGTACAGCTCAGGGGACGGTTCCTGAGTTTCGAGCAGATGGGTGAGGGCAGGAAGAGACGGCTTGTGGGACACTTCACCGACGGCTACGGGTGGGTGGACTGCGTGTGGTTCAATTCGCAGCAGTACATCCTGAAGACCGTGAAGCTGCACACCGATTATATTCTCTTCGGGCGTCCATCGGTGTTCAATGACAGAATAAACATAGGCCACCCCGACATAGATCCGGCGGACACCATGGTGCTGAGCAAGATGAGCATGCAGCCCTACTATCAGACCACGGAACGCATGAAGAAGGCCGGACTTACGTCGCGCACTCTGGAGAAGTTTACCAGTACGCTCCTGAAACAGATTCCTTCCGGAAGCCTTGCCGAGACACTGCCAGGTGACATTGTGACACGTCTGTGCATGGTCTCGCGCGACGAGGCACTGCGTGCCGCCCACTATCCGGTCACGGCATCTGAACTGACGCAGGCCAACTACCGCCTCAAGTTCGAGGAACTCTTCTATGTCCAGCTCTCCGTGCTGCGCTATGCACGTCTGCGGCGCGGCACAATACACGGACATGTCTTCTCACGTGTGGGAGAATGTTTCAATGATTTCTATACCAATCACCTTCCTTTCCGGCTGACAGGAGCCCAGAAACGCGTCATACGCGAGATGCGCATCGACATGGGCTCCGGACGGCAGATGAACCGTCTGGTGCAGGGCGACGTAGGCTCCGGTAAGACCCTGGTGGCGCTGATGACCATGCTCATAGCCCTGGACAACGGCTACCAGGCGTGCATCATGGCACCCACGGAGATACTGGCCGAGCAGCATCTGGCCACATTCTGCCAGATGCTGGGACAGATGGACGTGCGTGTTGAATTGCTTACAGGCATGGTCAAGGGCAAGCGGCGCAAAGCCGTCATGGAAGGCCTGCAAAGCGGTGAGGTGCAGATTCTCGTGGGGACGCATGCCGTGATAGAGGACAACGTGCAGTTCCGCAACCTCGGACTGGTGGTCATAGACGAGCAGCACCGCTTCGGCGTGGCGCAGCGTGCCAGACTCTGGGAAAAGAACACCACGCCGCCCCATGTGCTTGTCATGACGGCAACGCCCATACCGCGCACGCTGGCCATGACGCTCTACGGCGACCTGGACGTCTCCGTCATCGACGAGCTGCCGCCAGGCAGAAAGCCCGTCCGCACAATACACATGTACGACAACAATCCGGACAAACTGTATCAGGGCATCAACGGCCAGATACAGGAGGGACGGCAGGTCTACATGGTCTATCCATTGGTCAAGGAAAGCGAAAAACTCGACCTTAAGAACGTCGAGGCCGCCTACGTGCATTTGCAGAAAGTCTTTCCGCTCTACCGCATCAGCATGGTACACGGCCAGATGAAACCCTCCGAGAAGGAGGCCGAGATGCAGCGTTTTGTCTCCGGCGAGACTCACATACTTGTGGCAACCACTGTCATAGAGGTGGGCGTGAATGTGCCCAATGCCTCGGTTATGGTCATACAGAATGCCGAACGTTTCGGCCTCTCCCAGCTTCACCAGTTGCGCGGAAGGGTTGGGCGCGGTGCCAGTCAGAGCTACTGCATACTGGTCACGAAATACGAACTGTCTGCCGACACGCGCCGCCGCATAGACATCATGACGGAGACGAACGACGGATTCGAGATAGCCGAGGCCGACTTGCGTTTCCGCGGCCCCGGCGCTGTCTCTGCGACCCATCTGACGCTGCCGACGATCTTACGCGTGTAGATCTCGGTGGTCGCCGTA
>CAMWRK010000238.1 GCA_947176655.1 uncultured Prevotellaceae bacterium
GTTCAGGTCATCCGTAGATGGCCGGCAGCATATTGAAATATCATGACAAGGGATAAAGCAAGCTGGGATTTATTCGCATTGTTCTCCATCAAAATTTGGACAACCGTGCTTCCTGCAATAAGAAAATATGGATAGGAACGCCAAACTCCGGAATCGTTTTGCAATTCCGGAGTTTGGCCATGTATATTATATCTTAATGTGAATCCGACGAAATCACATTATCTTACAACCACCTGCCCGCCACTAACAAAAACGCCTTTCTGAGTGGCAGAAGAGATTCTGCGTCCGCTGAGGTCATAGCATTCAGAGACTGACGGTGCATCGTGCAATACGTCGTCCACACCGGTGTACTCCACTTTCTGGTACACGCGCACCCAGTCGAAGAGTGTCTCGTATGTGAAGGACTGATCGGCCGGTTTTGCCCATGAGCCATTGCCCACACTCTGATTGAGAATCAGATAGAACGGAGCATCGAAAGGCCATTGTCCCTGGTCAAGGGCACTTGGGTCGGTGCTCTTGTTATAAGTCCAGACCTTTTCTCCATCCACATACCATGTAATGGATGTTGCGTCCCAATCGATTGCATAAATGTGCCACAAGTCGTAGTCCAGGCCGGCCTTGTTACCGCTGTTTCCACCCTTGTGCAGATTGTACGTCCAGTTAGTATGTACCGTGCCGTATGCACGCGTATCAGTGTCAATCGCTTCCCAGATGTCTATCTCACCGTTGTTTGGCCATCCCAGACTGTTGTCTGCCGGCATCATCCAGAAGGCAGGAAAATTGCCTGTATGGGCAATGGTCTTGATACGTGCTTCGGCACGTCCCCAACGGAACGAGAATTTACCCTGCGTCTTTATGCCGCCGGTAATCATCGGCACGTTGTCTGTTGCTGTGTCAGGATTTGGTATGGCACGGCAATGAAGTGCTCCACCCTCCTCATACACCACCAATGGCGAAGTAGTGGAACACCAACGGTTCCATGTAGCACTCTGACGTTCTGTGCGTCTCCACTTTGCGGAGGGCGGTTCACCTGTTCCGTCAAATTCTTCACTGAACACCAGCAGATTGGCACTCTTTATACTTTCGTCACGCTCCCATACGCCGCTAATTGTTATGTCGCCGTCGACCAAGTTTGCCGGAATGGTGACCTCGGTGACATAGGCTCCGGTGTTGATGTTCGAAACCACGTATTGCTCAGAACCGTGACGTATGGTCAGGCCGTCGTTGCAGTTCCAGCCGTAGCGGGAACGGGTATAGAAGGTAAAATCGCGTCCCTTGGGAATGCGCTCCGGCATCGGTCCCCCGTCCTTTGTGCTCCACACATAGCCGTGACGGGCATCTATGTTCAGAGCCACACTCTCCGGGAAAGCGTCCTGAAGTTTACGCAGACATGTCCCGTAATCGGCTTCAACCTGCAGATTCTCCGTTATCTGCCATGTGGAACCGTTATCGGAGTCCGTCCAGATGCTCACCGGATATGACAACTGAGGTGCCGCGCAGAGAAAGTTCTGTGTTCCGTTGTGGCTGCGCAGATGGAAGCCACCGTTGCCGTCTGCTGTAAACTCTACGGCAACAGGTTCGTCCTGCAATTTGGCCGGTGCGGTGGAAGTGTTCGAAGCGTCATATCCTACAGCCATGAACTTTCCGGCACCGAGATTATAGACATACCATTTCTCATTGTACTGTACTATCATCCACGACGATGCCGGAGATGCCATGTCAACAGGCACCTTATAACTCGCATCGGCAATGTTCTTGTCTTTCTGTGTCATGCCGGCAGCCCACACGATGGATGTGCTTTTCTGCGAATTATAGACGGCATAGGCCGTGTAGTACGGATTGCAGATGGTGTAGGCCTTGTCCGTGCTTACTTCATCAAGAGAACTGATCTGTGCCGAAGCCGGCAACAACGCGGCTAATAACGACACAAGCGCAAGACTGTGTTTCATGGTCATACTGTGTTAACTTTTACTTTGGCCACCAGTGCCGTGGGTATGCTCAGCACGATAGCTATAAACGAATTGAATACAAGAAAATTCAATACAAGGTCGGTAAGACTGACCTGCGACATCAGCGCAAGTACCTCCTTGGCATCGTACCCCGGCACAGCCTGCTTCATGGCATCGGCATATACCGGATTGGAATAAATTTCGGTAAGAGCCGTAAGCAGACGCCCGTTATCCACATATCTGAAATACATGTATTGTACGAATGTGCACAAAAGTGCGGCCAGCAACTGCGCCTGAAGAGCCTTGTGCCATCGCTTGCGCACCCCCCAAGGCTCTGCGCCAGCAGATGAGGTGGTCTGCAAAGTACGCAACTGAATCCCTGCTATCCATATACTGAGAACGCCAAGGAAATTACCGGCAAAACCCCACGCCGGTTGCGTGAGGCTGAACATTGCCAGTATAAACGATGCGCTCCAGCACAAGCCTGTATAGAACCCTATCTTAGACATAATAATATCTTATCCGAGGAAAGAAATCAGGACACCTGCCGCTACAGCCGAGCCTATGACACCGGAGATATTGGAAGACATGCAATAGTTCAGGACATGGTTCTTCGGGTCATATTGTGTAGATATTATATTGCAGACACGGCTGGCCATAGGCACTGCACTCAATCCAGTCGCACCGATCAACGGATTGATTTTCTTCCTGGCAAACAGATTCCATATCTTTACCATAAAGATACCGGAAGCGATACTCAGCGCAAAGGCACAAAAACCGCCGGCCACTATGCCGAGAGTCTGCACATTGATGAAAGCGTCTACCGTCATTGTGGCACCCACGCAAAGACCAAGGAATATGGTTGCGGCATTCATGATGCCGTTGGAGGCTGCATCGAACAGACGCGAAGTATCATTTCCTATCTCCTTGAGCAGATTGCCGAACATCAGCATGCCCACAAGGCTCACTGCCGAAGGCACGAAGATGGCCACTATCGTTGTGACTGCAATGGGGAATATGATCTTCAGCACGCGCATGTTCTTTATCTCGCCCCCGTCAGGATAGAGACGATCCTGTTCCTTCATATTGATGCGCAATTCCTTCTCTGAGCACAACACCTTGACCACCATAGGAATAATCACAGGTACGAGAGCCATGTAGCTATAGGCCGCGATAGCTATCGGACCGAGAAGGTCAGGAGCAAGCTTGATGGTCGTGTAGATAGCCGTGGGACCGTCCGCACCACCTATAATACCGAGTGAGGCTGCCTGCTGGGGTGTGAAGCCGAGAGCCAGAGCCGCCAACAGGACAGCAAAGATTCCCATCTGTGCAGCAGCACCGAAGATGGCGAGTTTGAGGTTGCGCAACATCGGGCCGAAGTCTGTCAATGCCCCCACGCCCATGAAGATGACCGGTGGCAGCAGACCACTCTTGATAAGTGCATAATACAGATAGTTCATCAGGCCAAGATCGTGAGCTATCTCATGCAAAGGCATTGAATATATGTCTCTCCTTACGGTCATTCCGTTCTTCACGAACTCCACCATGCCTTCGCTGTCAGCCTGCGTCACTCCCATGCCTCCGCCGGGGAAATTGGCTATCAGTACTCCAAAAGCAATAGGAACCAGCAGCAACGGCTCGTACTTCTTGACAATAC
>CAMWRK010000239.1 GCA_947176655.1 uncultured Prevotellaceae bacterium
CCGCGGCCTTTTTTTACAATACAAAGATATTATATAATTTATAAGTACATGTTATATCCGCTAATAAAGCGACAATCATGCAGGTTCCTGCAGAACCTGCACGACCGACATTGCTTTCACTTGTTTCTTACGTATGAGCCTATGGAGAGCAGCCATGCAACAAGCACGCTAACCACCATACCCGTGGCACCGAAGAGGAACAGGTTGGCATCCGTGCAGCAGTTCATCCAGAATACCACAAGTTCGCCGGCCACGAAGCCGACAAGTGCGGCATAGCCCTTGATGCGCGGCATAAAGACAGCTATAAAGAACAGGCCGCCCAGTCCACTTGTCAGCAGACCCAGGATAGTATTGAAATAGTCCAAAAGCGACTGTATGTCCCACGTAACCATGAACAATGCTATCACCAATCCTAACAGGCCGCACACCACGGAACTCCAGCGTGCCACGACAAGCAGGCCGGCATCAGTAACGGACGGCCGGAACCTCTTGAAGAAATCTATGGAGAATGCTGTGGATACGCTGTTGATATTGCTAGAAATTGTACTCATGGTGGCAGCGAATATCGCAGCTATCAGCACACCGGCGATACCGGCTGGCATCTGGCTCATCATGAAGAACGGGAAGATGGCGTCAGGCTGCGTCATGGTGACATCCAGTTCCGCCGGATGCGTCTTGTAGAACGTATACAGACCGGTACCTATCATATAGAACGCAACCGATACGAACACACTCATCAGACCATTTACCAGGATGCCTCGTCCAGCGGACTTTTCGTCAGGTGTCGTGAAGTAACGCTGTATCACAGTCTGGTCGGAGGTGTAGGATATGAGATTGTTGGCCAGACCGCCTATTATCACAACCCACCACGTAGGCTGCGCCCACGAGCTGCTCCAGTCGAACAGACGGAACTTGTCGTTGTCCACAGCTATGTCCATGAAACCACCGAATCCGCCCTCGGTGTTGACAGCAAGGTATACAACAGAGAACACAGCACCGCCTACAAGTATCAGTCCCTGCACGACATCGCCCCATATCACGGCCTCCACACCGCCCATAGTACAATAGATTATGGTTACAAGACCCATCAACACTATACACAGATGTATATCGATACCAGTGACGGCTGTCAGTGCCAGAGACGGGAGATACAGTACCAACGCCATACGTGCCACCATAAAGATGCAGAAAAGAGCCGATGCCATAAGACGTGTGGCAGCATTGAAACGCTGCTCCAGAATCTCGTAGGCACTTGTCACATTCACCCGACGGAAGTACGGCAAGTAATATTTTATCACAGGGAAGCTCACCAGCAGAATCATCCACAGCATGGGATAGTATGTCCAGTCCGTAGTGTACGCCTTTGCAGGAATAGCCATATATGTTATTGCGGAGAGCATGGTGGCATAGATGCTGATGCCGGCAGCCCACCAAGGTATACGTCCGCCACCCTTGAAGAAGTCGTCTGCCCCGTTTTCCTTGCGCATGAAATATATGCCCATCCCAAGCATGGCAATGAAATACACCACAAGCACAGTCCAGTTGAGCCATCCGAAACTCTTGTCATTCACGACCTCCACATGAGTAACATCGGCACTCCTTATCCCCGGCATTATTTCGCCTCCGCTATAGCTCCATCCAGAACCGCCTACCTCCTTAGTGAGGCATGCCCCGGCTCTGGCCAGCAGATTGTCTCCCGGTAGCACTCCCCACGAATCGGTAATGGTATGATACGTCAGGACATCGCCACGAAATCTGTACCACTCCGGATCATGACGCAGATAGAGACTGTCCTGATGTCCCGATATGGCACTGAGAAATATCTCGAAGTCCACACCGCCGAAGAACAGTATGTGGCTATACCCCATCGGCGTGCCAGTACATCCCACCACAGCCTGACGGCACAGTTCACGCCCGCCGTCGGAAGCGTTTCCCAACCATATAGAGGCTGGAGAGGTATGCTTCCACTTTGTGGCCGCTTCACCGCCCTTCTGCAGGTCGGAGAGTTGGATGTACACACCATCTGTATGAAGTGCAGCCTGTATCTCTACGGAATCGACACGAGGCTGGTAACCGCCGAACACGAACAGAGCATTTCCGTATGCCGTCTTCTGTACGGCCACACACGGCTGCAGACGACATTCGTCAGGCAAAGTGGCAACCGTTTCCCACTCATCCTCGCCGGCAGGCCACGGCAGACGGAAGACATCGCGGTTGGGAACACCATCGCACTGTCCGCCGGCCACCCATACGGCACCATCGCCGTATGCTGCGCCAAAACTGTCCAGCCCTTTGGGCAGGGATGGCAGTTCCGTATAGATCTTGCGTTTGTCAACGGAATTGTAGAAACCGCATTTCCCGTAGGACTCCTCACCGTCGGTACCGCCAATCAACAATACCGCATCCGGTGTCTGCACGCTGGCTCCATAGGCTATCGGATAATACTTTTTCTGTCCGCCGTCGGCACAAGGCACGTCCGGGAAATTACATCCGCCCCACGTCCACAGCTGTCCGTTTATCCATCCGGCATAGTGACCTGACACGGCATCACGCATAGGGGGCGTTGACCCGACATACACGCGGTTCTGTCCCATGCCAAGCAAGGGACAGAACAGTAAGATAAAATACAGAAATCTTTTCATCGTAACATACACGAATCAGAATTTGTTGCAACGCTCAAAGAAGTTGATGGCCTCCAGTTCGGAGCGCAATGTGTCCTCTTCGTCCTGTGTAAGATTCTGGAACGGAGTCCTGTTTGGACCGAGATCCAAGCCTATGAGCTTCATTATACGCTTTCCACCGACAATGTTTCCGCGGAAATGGCATATAACGTTTATAACCTCCTGCGAGAAATTCTGCAACTCTCTGGCTTTCTCCAAGTCTCCCTGTTTCCAAGCGTCTATTATCCCTACCAGATTTATACCGTTATAGTTCGTCGTGCCGCCAATGCCGCCCTGTGCGCCTCCCATGGCCAGAGAAGGCAGTATGGTCTCATCCTGTCCGTGAAGCATGTCATACTTGCCACCGCCATAGAGACGGCACTGGTTGTATTCGTAGATGCTCTCGTATGTATACTTGATGCCGGCGAAGTTGGGAATGCGTCCGTCCACAGCCTCCAGAAGCTTCACCATAGGCAGGAAAGCCCCGTTGAATGCAGGTATATGGTAATAGTAGAACGGCAGGTCGGGTGCCCCTGCAGCTATTTCCTCGCAGTATTTCACAAGTTCCTCTATGCGTCCTATCTTGGGGAACGGAGGTGCCATGGCACCGATACCCCACGCTCCTATCTTCTGTGCATGCTCGGCAAGCATACGGGAATTGCGCACACAGCACGAACCGACATGCACTATCACCTTGAAGCCTTCCGGCGCCGCGCTCACCCATGCCTCTGCCAGTCGCATGCGCTCCTCCTCGGTCAGCATGTAGCCTTCGCCGCTACTGCCGTTGATGAAAACACCCTGCATGCCGTTCTTATGCAACATGGCGGCATAGGCAGTAATAGGTTCCAGATTCACGTCTCCATTGGAGTAGAACGGAGTAAACGAGGCATCTATCAGCCCGATAATCTTTTCCATAATCTTTGCTTTATTTTGTTTGGT
>CAMWRK010000240.1 GCA_947176655.1 uncultured Prevotellaceae bacterium
CATAAATGCTCTCCGCCTTGTCATTGTCAAGTCCGCTCCTCACTGAAACGGCAATTCAAAAGGCGATATGGACATTCCGGCCGACAGTTGTTCTGCCGGATAGTGGAAAGCGCAAAGTCCCTCGCGTGTCAATGCAAGGCGACCGATCATGCGGTCTCCCCACCATACCTCAACAGATTTGATGCTACTCATTTCTCTTGCCACGTTTACGTTTTACATCATTCTCGGCAAGAATCTCGTCTATCGACTGATACTGCCTCCTGGCAAACAGCATCTTAAAGTCATGCAACATATTTAGGGCAAAAGCTATGTGCAACAATCCGTTCAGTGATATTTCACCAGTCCGTTCAAATCTCCGATACGTCGGCAACTTAAGTCCAGCACGCAGGGACAGCCCCCTCCTGTGTCAGATTCAATTCCAGCCTCCAAGCCTTTACATTGGCCGCTATCTGTTCCGCGATGTCTCGCGGCATCTCTATATCAACTGACAATATATTGTCCATTAAGCTCATATATCTGCATTAGTGATATTATAATATTACTTGCAAAGATAGTGTTTTTAATGTTACATACGATTGTTACAGCTGAAATTACGACAATTATGGAAACAGATTTACAATTGCTGCAATGCTTCCCAATCAATTGCGGGTTCTTTACCTGTCGGCTTACAATGGAATTTTGTTCCCATTGGAACGGATTCGTTAAAGAAACCTCCCATTTTCAGATAAAACCTATTGTCCTTGGTCTTGCCACCTTGATAGTCAAGGCGGACCTTGGCATTCGCCGTTGCATCGTGTGTAAAAGTCGCGTCTGTAAGTCTGGTCCATTTACCTTCTTTGCTGCGTGCCCATTGATTGCCAAAGAAGACCTTGCGTGACAAGTATCCTTGTTCCGGGTTGAAATTCTCAAGAAAGCTGTGAGGATGTCTGTACCATGTGCTGGTCTGGGGACGTAAGAAACTGGCAATCAGCCGCCATTCCTTCTCATCTGTTGCATAGAAATAGGCTGTATAGGTTGTGTTACCATTCCCGTCAGGCCTGACCTGCATCAGAAATTTGTATGTATGACCGGCTTTCCAAGGATACTTCAGATAACTTTGTCCGCCTGACCCCTCGTTGCCAAACTCTCCGATATGTACATCTTTACCCTGCCGCAACAGTCTGATCTTTTGGTCGTCAGGAATATCATTAGGATTTTGTGTGTCAAAAGGACTCCATACGGAAAAAAGAATACGGCGTTCTGTCGCGGAATTGTATTGCATTCCGAAATAACCCTCTCCGAAACCGGCTGCCATATAGTAGCTGTGCATTGTTTCGCCTTCTTTGGGTACTGTGACCTCATTGTAGAACCATTCGATATCGCCCTTTGGAAGCTTGTATGCCAAATGGACGGAAGGCCCACGGCGTCCCCAATAGTCAGAGAAATCCTTCACGTAATTGCTTTCTCCCGCAACATTGTCTACCATCAATTGCTTGACTTCTCCGAAATCATCGCCACTCTTTGAGATTCCTTGTAGGTCAATACGGACATACCCCGCTTGCCGTATATCGATACTTCCTACAGGAACCTGCGTGTAATCATCTGACTGCAGATTGACCCAGAAACTCTTCTTTCCATAACTTACCTTGATTTCAGAATGTCCCTTGGCATACAATGACAAATCTGCTGTTGTTGGCTGATGCAGGTAAAAGTAAACACTGACGATTGTTTTAGGATTTGTCCAATGTGCGATTCCTCTGCCAGTAATTCGCGCTCCATCCTGCTGACTGGTTACATAACCATTGCCCGAAACATCCACAACAAGCTGTTGTGATTGTGCAAATACGCTGATACATAGTAATAATGTGAATAAACATAGATTTTTCATATAAATGACATTTTATATAAATAATAATCCTCCGAATGCCTAAATTCGTATTAGCAATGTTATAATGCTATTGACAAAGATAATGTTTTTTTCCGTAACAGGCAAATATGTTATATTGATGACAACGTATAAGCCTAAAATACGCTAATATTGTATGACAACATTGAATTTAGTAACTGTTTTTCTTCATATTTTCAAAAAATTGTGATTACTTTGCAGCGTTGTAGCCTACGCCGTGCCATCTAAAGGTGTGCGGCTGGGATGGAACATCATATAATGTTAAAGCGTCATCGATGCTTTGTCTATTGGCTTCTTGAACGTAGGAAATTCAAAAGTGTGTCAATGGCAATAGCAGAAGTGAATGTTACGGGTATGCGCTAAATGTCTCCCGGGGGTGTGCGTATGAGGGTATATTATATCCTCATACGCACACTTTCATAGAGATATGTGCTACATACTGGCGTAGGCATACACTCTACTTCGTCAACACACAGGGCTTTTCCTACGGCCTAAGAAGCAGACAAGTAGAGATGGAAGCCTACGTTTTATTATTATATCACATAATCAACATTAACCGCCTTATCGGGGCTTCTTAAGGCACAAACATTTACAGTATGAAAAACAGTAAAGGTTTACTCGTAGCAGGTGTAATGGCCATGGCATTCACAAGTTGTGCACATTACACAGTCGATGGCCCTGTAATGGGTATTTCCAGTAACTCCATCAACACCTATGTGGCAGCAGATCTGGACTACAAGAGTGCAAAGCGCATCTCCGCAGATGTTGAAACCAAGAAGTTGTTTGGATTCATCAATCTGTCCCGCAACGGCGACAAGCAATTGACAAACACCAACCGCTACAAAGGTCTCAGCAAACCGGAGCGTCAGGCTCTTTACAGAGCAAAGGTCAACAACAACGTTGACATCATCATGGAGCCAGAGTTTACCGTTGAGAAACACAGTTGGTTCTTCGGTGCCTACAAAACGCGCAAAGTAAATGTAAAAGGCTGGGGCGTCAACATGAAAGGTATCAAGGAAGACGCACATGGCCAGACCAATTGCACCGGTGAATTTAACCAATCCGGAATTGGCAAAATCTTCAAATAAGCTCTATTATTCTAACCTATTGGACACTATTTAATACAAGGCACAGACGCATAACTGCATGGTGTATGCGTCTGTGCCTGACATTTCCCAATCCCCTATGATGAAGAATACGATTTTGAGCCTAACATTCCTGCTCGTCTCAAGTTGTGCCTACGCACAGAATGCAATTCTGAGGAACTCTCCTTTCAAGAACACCTTCAACTCCTCAGCCGTGGAACAGTCAATTCACGAACTGTCCGATGTATATAAAGTGGACGACAATGGTGTCACCTTTGTTATAACGGTTGACAGTTTGTCACTTACTTCTTCTGAGATTCTAGCCTATTCAAAGGAATACCTTGAAGAAGCATATCAGTTTTCAAAATATGAGATTGAGAATCTGAATACAGAGAAAGCTTTCGTTATTGGCAAAGGAGAGTTCAATAATTTCGAGACGTATGCAGCTTTCCCTAATCAGTATACTTTCAATTGCGAGCATCACCTAAGAATTGATGCCAAAGAAGGAAGGGCAAGGTTATGTTTCATCGTAACAGAATACGACTTACTGAGAACCAATGGAAACAAAGGTGAAAGAAATAAGATAAAAGTAAAGG
>CAMWRK010000241.1 GCA_947176655.1 uncultured Prevotellaceae bacterium
AAAGGAAGAACTATTCTATGCCGTGCAGCTCGCTGCCCCGTGGGGGACGTGATGTCGCGCTGATGCTGAAAGCCAGGTTCAGTTCCGGATGCTCGCTGATAAGCCACTGGACGATGGTGCTCTTGCCGCTTCCGCTCGGAGCACTGAATATAAGGCATTTTCCGTTCATTTGGGTATTTGTTTGGGCTGTCGTTCCTGTCTGTGCGCTACAGCACGTTCAGTACCTGTTCCTTTATCTGCTCCAGTTCGTCTTTCATCATTACTACGATGTTCTGCATCTCTGCTTGGTTGGACTTGGAACCTGTGGTGTTTATCTCACGTCCCATCTCTTGGGCTATGAAACCGAGTTTCTTGCCTTGTCCGTATTCGGCATCAAGAGTCTCTCGGAAGTAGTTCAGGTGGTTGAAAAGCCGTTGTTTCTCCTCGTTGATGTCGAGTTTCTCTATATAGAAAATCATTTCCTGCTCCAGACGCCCGCGGTCATATTCCACCTCAGGAATGGAGGCAAGGGCGTCTGTCAGCCTTTGGCGTATTTTTTCGGTCCGCGCTTTCTCGAAAGGCTCTATGCTCTTCATGAGAGACTCGATGTTGTCCGCTTTCTCGCGGAACTTAAACTCCAAGGCACGTCCTTCCTGCGTGCGGAATTCCGTCAACTGTTCTATGGCCTGTTCTGCGACACGCCTTGCCACGCCCCATTCTTCCTCTGTCAGTTCTTCCGTTGTGTCCTGCCGGCAGACGGTGTCTGGCATTCTCAGCACTGTTTCCGTGAGGCGCTCAGGCATTGGTATGCCGTATATGTCATTGGCTGCACGGAACTGCTCTATGTATTTATGTATCAGCGGGATGTTTATTCTAGCCATTTGCTCCGTCTCATCCCGTTCTACGCATAGGTTGAACTCTACCTTGCCCCTGATCAGCCTGTCTCCTATCATCGACCTTAGCTCCATCTCTTTTTCGCGATAGCTGTTGGCGAGACGCACGCTCAGATCAAGTGCTTTGCTGTTAAGTGATTTTATTTCTGCGGTAATCTTTTTGTCACGATAAGTGTCTGAAGCCTTACCGTATCCTGTCATTGAGAGTATCATTCCTATATATAATATTTTCCGTGCAAAATTAACAAAAAAACGTTAGAAAAGACTAACTTTGTCATCGAAATGTGTACGCTGGAATTAAAAAAGATAGTAACGGGAGTGTATGGTGGAAGCTTCAATCCCATACACAATGGCCATACCGCTATGGCATCTGAGATGGTGCGCCGTGGAATAGTGGACGAAATGTGGCTTGTGGTCAGCCCGCAGAATCCGCTCAAGACGGAGGGGCTCTGGGACGATGATTTCCGTCTTGCTCTCGCACGGACAGCTGTTGCAGATGCCGAGGGTGTGTATGTTTCCGATGTTGAGTTCGGGCTCCCGCGTCCCAATTATATGATTGTCACGCTCGAAACCTTGTCCGCACGTTTTCCGGACAGGGAGTTTGTCTTGGTCATAGGCCGTGACAATTGGGAACGTTTCTGTCGCTGGTACAGATGGCGTGACATACTCCGGATGTACCGTGTGGTGGTTCTTCCGCGTAGCACGGGCGGCTGCAATGGCGTGGAGATGCCGGAGGCTTCTGCTGCAGGAGTCGTTTTCGCCGATGTGCCTCTTGTAGACCTCAGTAGTACATGGATACGTTCTGAGATACAGGACAACCCTGTCTATGACGGCGAGGGGCTGTGCCCGGAGGTGTGGAGAATGATTAAGGGGCGTTTTCGTTAAACCTGATGTGCAGAACTATGCTCGTATTGGCTGGAAAGTGCATTTTTAAGAACATATAGAATGAAAAGGATTCTTTTTACCTGCCTGCTGGTGATTTCCGGCTTGTCTCTGACTATGGCGCAGCATACGAATGTGTGGAAATATGACGTGACGCCGTGGCCCTATGATCATGTTTTCTTGGATTATGTCAAGGATTTCAAGTGCAGGCTCATAGATATAGCCGGCGGGCAATATGTCGGCCAGACGGACAGCGACTTCACCCTGTATGGCTATGGGCAATACATACGCGACGATGGCGACCTCATCATCGGCAAGTTCCGCCAAGGGACACTGATACAGGGCATCAGTCTCGGTAAGGACAATGTCACTGTTGGCAGCAGGGATTTTTATTGTAGCTACAGTCTGACCACAGGGCGGCTGGAGTATGTGTACCATAACGGCAAGCCGGAGGTGCCCTCGGAGGCCGCTTCCGTCGACTATACGTTCATGACCCAGACCTTTTCCAACGGCGACAGCTATGTCGGCGAGATGTACAGGGGCAAGCGTCACGGACTCGGCATATATTATTATGCATCGGGCGGACTGTGGTTCGGCAGTTACGAGGAGGATACGCGACAAGGTTTTGGCGCATGGTTCTGGGCGGACAATGCCATGGTCATAGGCTTGTGGAAAGGTGAGGACGAGGAACGCAGCATTTACGTGCCGCAGATGAAGTGATTGTTATGGTGAATATATCCCTTATAGGTCTCGGACAGCGCGGACAGGCCACATTGGAGCGACTCGGACGTATCCCGTCGGCCAATGTCTTGGTCAGATGCGATGTGGATACAGACTGGCACGAAGCCGCAACGCATCCCGATGCGGATCTGGTCTGGATATGTACTCCGTGGGAGTGGCACATGCGCATGGCCGTTACTGCCATGCGTGCAGGCAAGGATGTTGCCTTGGAGGTCCCTGCCGCCCTTACTGTCTCTGATTGTGAAACTCTTGTGAAGGCTGCCGGCGAGACTGGGCGGCATTGCGTCATGTTGGAGAACTGTTGCTACGACACATGGCATTTGGGCGCAAGGGAGATGGTCCGGCGGGGTATGCTCGGGCGCATCAAGCACCTCGAGGGAGCATACGCCCACACTGTGGCCGAGGGGTGGATGCGTGCCCATGGCCGCCGTCTGCCCGGGAATCCTTATCCCACGCATGCCCTTGGACCTATGTGCCAGCTCCTGCCCGAAGGCGACAGACCGGACAGTCTCGTGTCATTGTCCTCTCCAGTTCCTGGCGACCATACCAACACTTCGCTGATTCGCTCCGTCTCGGGTGTCAGCATGCTGCTGCACTACGACATATCCACGCCGCGCCCTTACAGCCGCATGCAGACGGTGTGCGGCACCATGGGCTTTCTGCAGAAATATCCGCTGCCCACCGTTCAGCTGGAGAGCAGAGAGGGCGGCATCGCATTTACTGGCGATGAGGCTGTGGCATACGTCGAGAGTTTCATTCCCGAAGTTTTCCGCAAGTTGATACGTGAGGGGGAGGCGATAGGTGTTCCGAATGTGATGAACTACATGATGGACCGCCGTCTGCTGGAGGCCATGGAACTTATCTGCCGGGCAAGGCGTGAGGGATTTCCGGAGCCCTGTCGCTTGGATATGGATGTGTGCGAAGCGGCTTTGTGGTCTTCGGCGATAGAGCTTACTGGTATGTCGGCAAGCCACGGTTCGCAGCCGGTCATGTTCCCGCGTTTTGCTTTGTGAGCCGCAGACAATCTCTGTTGTCAGTTACTTTTTTGTCAGGATATTTCAATAT
>CAMWRK010000242.1 GCA_947176655.1 uncultured Prevotellaceae bacterium
TATACACAGCGTCTGCGCAAACTGACGGACGGAATTACCGAAGCTGATGGTATACCATTGAATTTCAAGGTTTACAACGTGGTCGACATAAACGCATTCGCTTGTCCTGACGGCAGTGTGCGGGTATTCTCGTCACTTATGGACATTATGAATGACGACGAGCTCATGGGCATTATCGGTCATGAAATAGGCCATGTCCTCAAGCGTCACTCTAAAAACGCGTTCCGTACCCAGTTGATGACCGGTGCGGCAAAAGACGCTGTAGCTTCTGCCGGTGGAAAGGCTGCCGCCCTTACGGAATCGCAGCTTGGCTCTCTCTGCGAGTCGTTCATCAACGCCAAGTATTCGCAAAAACAGGAGAATGAGGCTGATGACTGCGGCTATGATTTTCTTGTTCTGCATGGACGCAATCCCTATGGAATGGCAATGTCATTCGAGAAATTCATGCAGATGGAGGAGGCAAGCGGCTCCAAACAGAGCTACGTGCAGCGTATGTTCTCTTCCCATCCAGAGACCAAGGCACGCATAGCACGCGTTGTCAAGCGTGCCGAACAGGACGGCTATCAGCGTCCGGTGGCCGAATAAATACTACTGAAATATAATAACAGCGGGTGCGCTTCCCAAGAGAATCCGGAAGCGCACCCGCTGTGTGTATGGTGTGACAAGTCACGCCTGTTGCTGTTCGTCGTCTGCAGTGCGGAACGGTTTCATGAATTCCAATGGGATAGGGGTCTCGAACTGCATCTTCTCCTGTGTTACCGGGTGAATGAAGTTGAGGCGGAAGGCGTGTAGTGCGAGACGGTGTATGGGGTCTTCCCCGTTGCCGTATTTCCTGTCGCCGGCAATGGGGAAGCCAAGGTCGGCCATGTGTACGCGAATCTGGTTCTTGCGTCCGGTCTCCAGTTTCATCTCCACCAGCGAGAACCTGTTGTCGCTCTTCAGCTTGTGGTAGTGTGTTATGGCCAGTTTGCCGCCGTTGTCGGTGGGAGAGGAGTAGGTGATGAATGCCTTGTTGTCCTTGAGCCACGACTGCACCGTTCCGCCCTCCTGCGGCATGTTGCCGCAAAGCAGAGCCACGTATCTGCGGTCGTATACCATGTCGTGCCAGTTCTCTTCAAGAATCTTTTCTGTCTCAATGTTCTTGGCATAAATCATCAGGCCGCTTGTCTCCCTGTCCAAACGGTGTACTACATGAGCCCTGCACTTGAAGTGCCTTTTCTCAAAATATTCGTCCAGAACATTCTTTACGCAGTACTGTTTGGATGTCGAGGCCATGGACAGGATACCTTCGCTCTTCTCTATGACCACCAGATCCTTGTCCTCGTAGACAATCTTGACGTACTTGTTCTGTAGCATCGTATTCTGGCGGTGTCGTGACACGCGTACTGTCTCGCCGATATGCAGTGGAGTGTCGTGGCGCGTGGTCAGTTTCCGGTCAATGCTTACGGCTCTTCCGGTGAGCAGATCCTTTGCCCTGTTACGTGTTATCCCCATCTGCTTGAGCAGGAAATCCAGCAGACGGCATTCTTCCCTTACCGGCAGTTCTATGTATTTGCTCGCGGCGTATGCCGCACCCGTAATGTTTCGCATTTGCAATGTTGGGTTTGTCTATATATAATTAAGGTATACTTGTACGCTCTGTGATGCACATGCCATGCTATTTGCGTTCATTGATGTAACCGTGCCTGTATGCGTAGACCAGTTCCCTAAGGTCGGCGATACGTGCCTGTATCTTGTGCCCCAGGTCGGTATCGCGCACCCGCAGTCTGTGTCCGGTCATTTCTACCAGTTGTTTGCTGGAATGTGTGTCAGTGCCGTTCTGTATGGCATCCTTTCTGCTGGTGAACGGTTCGTGCTGTATCAGTTCGAAGCCGCGGCTGTGATACACCAGCGTGTATCCGGCTATGCCTGTGGTCGAGTGATAGTGTTGCGAGAATCCCCCGTCTATCACCATCAGGCGCCCATCTGCCTTGATGGGGCTTTCCCCCTCCGCCACGTGTACAGGCACATGGCCGTTTATGATATGCCTGTGCTTGCCTTTTACACCGAAACTGTCCAGAATGTAGTCGCACACCTTGGGGTCGTTCCTTAACCGGAAGTAAGCCCCCTTTTCCTCATGGCTCAATGTCTTGTCGGATGTGAAATAGCGTTCGAAAGTTATCATCCTCTTCTTGTCGAACAGCGGAGAGTCGGGGCCGCACCACAGGTACATCAGGTAGTCTCTGGCCGCAGCCCTTTCGTCGTGCGGAGTGTCGCGGTTGAATGCCGCACGGACGACGATGCCGATTCTGTCCATCAGTTCGCGTCCCGAACTTTTACGGCCCATCAGTTCCACTTCCTTGAGGGTTCCGTCCTCGTTCAGCGGCACGGAGGCGTGGAACAACAGGTTTCCGTTGCAGATATTGTACATGCTGCCGTGCGCGAGAAGGCATTTGATGTGCTTCTGCAGCTTGTCGGAAACGCGGAATGAGTGGTTCAGCTTGTGCAGCATCTCTTTCTCCTCCGGAGTCAGCCTGTACGGGTCGGACCAGTCTACGGTCGGGAACATGGTGTCGCACAGAGGGTATTCCATGCCGTTTATACAGAATGTGCCGTGTTCCGGATTGACATGCTCCAGAGTGCCTTCACGTGATATGCTCCATTCCGGATGAGCCTCTATCATCTGGTGCTCAACCTTGAACTGTATTATAGTGATGGCTTTGTGCATCTTGCCTATAAGTTCGCGCTGCCTTTCGCTGAGTTTGCCGGAACGGTTGCCAGGACGGAATATCGTGCACGGGTCGTCCTTGTATGCTTCCAGTGCAAGGGTGGCAAGCGGGAGCAGGTTGATTCCGTATCCGTCCTCCAGTGTGTCCATATTGCCGAAGCGCAGGCAGAATCTCAGCACAGTGCAGATGCAGCAGTCGTTTCCTGCCGCCGCTCCCATCCAGAGCGCGTCGTGATTGCCCCAGGTGAAATCGAAGTTATGGTAGTGCATCAGTGCGTCCATGATAATGTGTGCTCCCGGCCCCCTGTCCCAGATGTCGCCGAGAATGTGCATCTGGTCTATTGCAAGACGCTGTATCACCTGGCAGATGGCAGTGATGAAGTTGGATGCCTGCCCCGTCTGCACTATGCTGTCTATGATGCACTGCACGTATGCCTGTTTGTTATTGTCCTCGGCACTCTCGTGCATCAGTTCCTCTATGATGTATGCGAACTGTTGCGGCAGAGCCTTTCTTACCTTGCTTCTCGTGTATTTGCTGCATACGCTTTGGCATACGCGTATGAGGCGTATCAGGGTGGTGCTGTAGAAACCTGGCGTAACACCCTCCTCCTGCGCTTCAAGTAGTTCCAGCTTCTCTTCCGGATAATATATCAGTGTGCAAAGTTCGCGTATCTGTTCTTCCGCAAGTTCGTTTTCGTATATTTCGCGCACTTTGCGCTTGATGTTGCCGGAGGCGTTTCTCAGTATGTGTTCAAAGGCTTCGTGCTCGCCATGGATGTCCGCCATGAAGTGCTCTGTGCCTTTGGGAAGATTCAGAATCGCCTCAAGGTGTATG
>CAMWRK010000243.1 GCA_947176655.1 uncultured Prevotellaceae bacterium
GTCTATGCTGCAATACGCAATGCCCTTTACCGCAACGGCAAGAAGATAGAGATTCTGGCCAACTATCAGCCCAAACTGCACAACCTCGGTGAATGGTGGAAACAACTCTACGGCGAGAGTGAGGGCAAGGACGGCAAGGGTATATTCCCTGCCAGTGTAGACCTGACCACAGATCTGCATTCCATGGGACAATGGATTCAGGACGGCGAACGCACCATCTTCGAAACTGTTGTCAGTGTGGAACAGCCTAACACCTGTCTGAAAGTGCCGTCGGACGAGGAGAACCTCGACGGTCTCAACTTCCTGGCCGGACGCCGTATAGACGAAGTCAACAAAATGGCAGAGCTTGGCACCAAACTGGCACACGTGGACGGCG
The DNA here is from genome assembly GCA_947176655.1 of uncultured Prevotellaceae bacterium. GTDB lineage: Bacteria > Bacteroidota > Bacteroidia > Bacteroidales > Bacteroidaceae > Physcousia. The sequence goes on from CAMWRK010000243.1 coordinate 377, forward strand.
GCGTACCCAACATCAAACTAAGCATCACGCGCCTGGACGAGTACCACATTGGACAGCTCATATACATGTTCGAGCGTGCCTGCGGCATCAGCGGTCTGCTTCTTGGTGTCAATCCTTTCGACCAGCCTGGCGTGGAGGCATACAAGAAGAATATGTTCGCTCTCCTTGGCAAGCCCGGATACGAGGCTGAAACCGAAGCCATAAAGGCGCGGTTGTAAGAAACAAATATAAGTGCCCCGCTCCGTTTCACCGTGGCAATACCATGCCGGTATATGCAGACACGGCGTAACGAAGCGGGGCAGATTATTTACGGAGACATGAATTACGGAAGCATACTTCCGCAATATGTCATAACAAAACATAATGTCGGGAACAACTCCTATGAACGAAAATACAGCCACCGGAATATCATCCACCGATGAACTGACTACACATGTAAGGAACGCGCAGGCATTTCTATTCGATATGGACGGAGTGCTATTCGACAGCATGAAGAACCATGCCGAAGCATGGGAGCGCGCCATGAAAATAAACGGGCTTGTCATGTCGCGCGAAGACGCCTTCATGAACGAGGGACGCACAGGCGAAGGCACCATAGATATATTTGCCCTCGCCCAATGGGGACGCAATGCCACAGAGGAGGAGCGGGAACACATCTATAAAGTCAAGAGCGACATCTTCAACACCCTGCCACACGTAGAACCGATGCCCGGAGCACTGGAGGTACTCCAGACGGTGAAGGCCATGGGAATGCTGCGCGTAATAGTGACCGGCAGCGGACAGAAAAGCCTGCTCGAACGCTTGGAAAACAGTTTCCCCGGCATATTCCGTGCCGAACTTATGGTGACAGCATTCGATGTCAGATTAGGCAAACCTCACCCCGAACCGTACCTCATGGGACTGGAAAAAGCTGGCATTCAGGCCGACGAAGCAATTGTCGTAGAGAATGCGCCGCTTGGAGTGGAGTCGGCCAAAGCAGCCGGCATATACACTATTGCCGTCAATACCGGCCCTTTACCAGACCGTGTGCTGTACGATGCCGGGGCTGACATTGTCTTTCCAGACCATCACGCGCTGCATAACGCCTTGTCTGTCATACAGGAATTGCGTAAGCAAAAGAAAACTGGCCACAAATAGCATACAACAAAACAATCATAGCATACAAAACAATACCGGTCGTTTCCCATATATCAGGCAAACGACCGGTATTGTTTTGTTGTCATAACCTATGGCATTGTGCCCATAGGCATGTCATGATATGGCTGATGCCGAGTCGGCTTCATATTCTTCCTCCATATCATCGTCCTGCACAATCATATAGCTGCCGTCAGAACCGATGTTCAGTTTGAACGGACGGGACATATCGCTCTCCGGATAGCTGACAGCCATGGAAAATGTGACAATTCCTTCGTTTACCTGTACGAAACGGCATCCGTCCAAGATGCTTTGCACGACAAAGTCCTTGTCGAGCAGATGCCGGAAATCAGCTTTCCTGAATGTACGCGCAAACAGCGAGGAACCGTTCTTTCTGACGGATATTTTTATGGTATTATCGGCAAAACGGTCGCCCAACTCATCAGTAACGATGTCCAGAGAATCCGCCACGCGGTCTATCATCCATACGTAGAGATTACGGCCAGACACGCAGGAATCCTGAACATGCAACTCGGGCAAGCTATGCAGGATGCTGATATGCTGTTTTACCGGTTTTCTTACCTGAACCTTCTCAACCGTTTCCGTGCTTTTCTGCCGACAGCCACAAAAGGCAAGCAAGGGCAGAAGCAAGAGTATCGGGCATTTCTTCATTACGTTGCCGATTTTCATGCATTAATACCTGACTGACATTGCTTCACTCTTCGGCAGACGGAGCCTTGTCTATAAGTTCCAAGAACTGATCGAGCTTGGGAGTGATGATAATCTGCGTACGGCGGTTCTTGGCACGCCCCTCGGCTGTCGTGTTGTCCGCAACCGTATTGTATTCACCACGACCGGCGGCAGACAGACGGCTGGGGTTGACACCGTACTTGTTTTGCAACTCCTGAACAACGCTGCTGGCGCGCAATGCGGAAAGATCCCAGTTGTTTCGGATATTCTGACGGCTTATGGGTACATTGTCCGTATTTCCTTCTACAAGCACCTCGTAGTCATCATAGTCTGTAATGATTTTGGCTATCTTTGCCAAGGTTTCGCTGGCTTTGGGACTGATCTCGTATGAGCCGCTCTTGTACAGCATGTTGTCGTTCAAGGAAATGTAGACAACACCCTTAAGCACCTGAATATCCACATCCTTAAGTTCCTCACGGGAAAGGCTGCGTGTCAGATTGTTGGTAAGAGCAACATTCAGAGAGTCACTCTTGCTCTTGGCCTCCACCAACTGCTTTATGTATCTGTTGCTGGAGTTTATCTCGTCCACCAGCTTGCTGATGTTGGCTCCGCCCTGATATATGCTCTGGTCCAGCGTCTTCTGCATGACCTTCATTGCCTCGCTCTGTTCCTTCAACAGGGCTACCTTGTCCTCAAGCTGTGCCTGCTGGTTCTCGAACTTGGTCTTATACTCGGTCAACTGCAACTGTGCCTCATAATACTTCTGTCCCAGAGACTTGTTGTTGTTCTGGCAGTCTTCCAGTTTCTGCTGTGCGGCAGCCAGATCTTTCTTACTTGCACAACTGCCGAACGCCATTGCGGCAGCCGCAACTATCACCACATACTTCATTGTCTTCATAATCTTGATGTTTACTTGGTTAAACGACACAAAGGTACGAAAAAGAAACGAGGAAGCAGGAAGGACCAGTGTAGAATTTCACTGCCTCCACGCGCAAATTAACAGAGGAAAACGCATTGTTAACAAATACCGCGACATTATTAACAGTTTATGCATCGGCAACAGTCGTCTTCCTATGCGAAATATTTCCTGTACATCATAACATCTTGACAACAGTACAGAGCTGCAAACGCATTTTTTATCACCAGTTTGCCGTCTTTTGCTGTCATTTGGTCACTTTTCCTCACCAGAAGACGATTTCCCTTTCCTGACAGCATACTATTCTCGCGATTTATGTGTAATTTTGCAGCAATACATATATTTATAATACTTATGAGCAATTTACTGATTCCACGTGATTACCA
>CAMWRK010000244.1 GCA_947176655.1 uncultured Prevotellaceae bacterium
ATCCGACATGGAGACGTGAATGAAACGTGCAATGGAACTGTTCATGAATATGGCATCGCGCGAGAATCTGGAGTAAAAATGTATGAAATCGGCCAAATCGCTGTCATCTACAGTAGTATTGCGTATTGCCTTCATCGCCCACTCTCCGTGATTCCTGGCAAAATCATACGATGTTATCATTCCACGTATCAAGTCTATCTTTTCCACTGATGCCACCAGCAACGTGGTATCCTCGTTTATCGTCTTCTCCGCCTCATTGTTATATATAGTGGTGACATATTCACCGTCCATAAAATCAAAATAGTTATGCCAGTCACCCTGCGTCACTTCCTTGGTGACACCATCGGGAAAACTCTCGCTCACAGGAAAAGACGTCCGTCTGTGCTGCAATAAAGTATCGTGAATATAATTGTACAGAAAATCGTCAAACAGTTCATCGGCACGTTCATTGTAATATTCTGCTTCCCGTTCCTGCGCCAGTTCCTCGTCCGTCACCAATACATTGTACCGAGGCTTATCCACAACGACCGTATCAGGATTTCCGGTCTCCGACGTCACGCGGACAGACTGCCGGCAAGACGACACCAGAAGGGCGCAAAACAATGCACAAAGCATCGTAATATTTCTATACATGACAAACAAACAGATATACATGCTTATTCGTGTGCAAAAGTACACTTTTCTTTTGATATGAATCCAGTTTGTTGGTAAAAATCATTAACTTTGCAGAAAAATATAGAACAGAACAAGCATGATTAACAAGATTGAACAACTGGCAACAGAAGTAGGCCGTCTTCAGGCTGCCACAGCCGAGGAAGCAGAACAACTGCGAATAAAATATCTGGGACGTAAGGGCATCATGAACGACCTGATGGAGGCTTTCCGCAGCGTGGCACCCGAGCAGAAACGCGAACTCGGGCAGAAAATCAATGCGCTGAAGCAAAGCATCACCGCAAAGATAAACGAGCTGAAGGAACAGGCCGCGACAGAGACCAGATCATGCGCTTCGGTGGATCTCACCCGCACACCCTACCCCATAAGCCTTGGCACCAGACACCCTCTGACCATTGTCAAGAACGAAATCGTCGACATCTTCTCCCGTCTGGGCTTCACTTTGGCTGAAGGCCCCGAGGTGGAGGACGACTGGCACGTCTACTCAAGCATGAACTTTGCCGACGACCACCCTGCCAGAGACATGCAGGACACGTTCTTCGTGGAAGCACATCCCGACATTATCCTGCGATCACACACCAGCTCTGTCCAGGCACGGGTGATGGAAAGCCACCAGCCACCCATCCGTGTGATATGCCCAGGACGCGTATACCGCAACGAAGCCATTTCTGCCCGTGCACACTGCTTCTTCCATCAGGTCGAGGGGCTGTACATAGACAAGAACGTATCATTCACCGACCTCAAACAGGTGTTGCTGTTGTTTGCTCAGGAAATGTTCGGCAACGAGACACGCATACGTCTCCGTCCGTCATATTTCCCTTTCACCGAACCCAGTGCCGAAATGGACATATCCTGCCACTTGTGCGGAGGCAATGGCTGTTCGTTCTGCAAGCATACCGGATGGGTGGAAATTCTCGGCTGCGGCATGGTAGATCCTGCCGTGCTGGAGGCCAACGGCATAGACAGCAAAGAATACACCGGCTACGCTTTCGGCATGGGCATAGAGCGTATCACCAACCTCAAATATCAGGTCAAGGACTTACGCATGTTCTCTGAAAACGATGTCCGTTTCCTTGACGAATTCAAATCGGCAAACTGATATACCAACACATACCACACGACGCACTATGCGGCTATTCAAATGCGACATCCATTGAATAGCCGCATTTCTTTATCGCTCAGCTCCTGCTATATGATACATCCGCCATACTACACAATGCGGGAACCCACATTCCGACGATTCCCGCATTGTATATGTCTCAATATGGTCACTTGCGTTCCAGCAACACGACATTCTCGACATGCTGCGTATGCGGAAACATATCCACCGGCTGTATGCGTTTGACACTGTATTTGATGCCAAGCATTTGCAAATCACGTGCTTGTGTGGCCGGATTGCAACTTACGTACACTATCCGCAATGGTTCTGCAAAAAGGATTGCATTTACAACATCTTCGTGCATGCCGGCACGTGGCGGATCTGTGATAATGACGTCGGGACGCCCGTGTCTTTCTATAAACTGCTTGTCCAGTATGTCTTTCATGTCACCGGCATAAAACAAGGTGTTGTCAATATTGTTCAACCGAGAATTGGCCTTTGCATCCTCGATGGCATCGGGGACATATTCTATACCAATGACTTTTCGGGCATTCTTTGCCACGAAATTGGCTATTGTTCCGGTTCCGGTATAAAGGTCATAAACAAGCTCATTGCCAGTGAGTCCGGCAAATTCGCGCGCTACCTTATATAAGGTATAAGCCTGTTCTGTATTTGTCTGATAAAAACTCTTAGGCCCCACCTTGAAGCGCAAGCCCTCCATCGCCAGAAATATATGGTCGGTGCCGGCATATTTATTTACCGGAAGATCGCCGAAAGTATCGTTGAATTTCTCGTTGTTGACCCACAGCAAAGAAGTTATCTCCGGATAATCCGTGCGTATCCATTCCAGCAGCCCCATTGCCTGAGCCTGTTGTTCTTCCGTCTTGATGCAGAACTGTACCAGTAGCATCAGTTCACCGGTATTGCTAAGACGCAGCATAATACTACGCATCAGTCCGGCATGTTCCCTGGCATCATGAAAGGTCAGTCCCTCGCGATAGCAATAATCGCGGATACCGTTACGGATACGGTTGTTGACAGCCGCCATGAGATGACACTCCCGGATGGGCAATATCTTGTCAAACGAACCGCCGGCATGGAAACCGACAGCTCCGGGAGCATCCTCAGGCACTTCTTCAACTGACGGTGCGAGACCTTCTGGATGCTGATCTGGAAATACTTTCCAGATTTTATTGGAGAAACTGAACTCCAACTTGTTGCGATATTCCTCAGTCTGTGCAGAACCAAGTATCGGCAAGCATTCTGGAAGTTCGACCTTGCCTATACGGGTCAGATTGTCCATGACCTGCCGCTGTTTCCAATGTATCTGTTCTTCATACGGAAGACACTGCCATTTACAGCCGCCGCACACTCCGTAATGGGGGCAGACAGGCTGCTGGCGCAAATCACTTTTTCTATGGAATCTCAGCACTGTGCCCTCCATGAAACTATGCTTTTTACGGGTTACTTTCACATCTACGACATCACCTGGCACGGCATATGGAACAAACAGCACCATATTGCCGATTCTGGCCAGAGCTTTGCCCTCTGCTGCGACATCCGTTATTTCGACAGCCTCCAATATCGGAAGCTCTTTTCTTTTCCTGCTCATATCCTGCTTACATATATTAAATAATGTTTGTTACAAAAATACGGCTTTTTATCGAAAATCTTACAGCATTACTATGTCTTTTCAATATATTTACCTATATTT
>CAMWRK010000245.1 GCA_947176655.1 uncultured Prevotellaceae bacterium
ATATAAAGCTGTAATCGACCTGACGGGGTTATTCCGGATGCGAAGTTAGGGTTGTCGCTCCGGGTCTGTCAAGGCCGGGCCTTGCGGTGGCTGTGAAAAATCTTCCTTGTCAGGACAAGAGTATTTTATCCATAGCCAGTCTTGCCATGCTGTCGCTTCTCACCCTTGTGTTGCACCGTAATAACTCCCTCAAAGGTCAACAACGACCTGAAAATTAGGGAAAATAGTAACATCAACACATAATAGGCTATGAAGATTTATTCAATCAGCGGCTTTTGTCCCGATACAGAGGACGGAGAAGCCCACATCGTACATGAGGTTCACACTTTGCGTGAAAATGCTGAAATAGCTCTCAAAGAGTTAATTGAGGGTGTCAAGGAACAAGCCAGCTTAATTGAGGACGCCAAAGGCATAGGCAACTGCAAGGGTATATGGACGGAGACCTTTGAGGAAACCCACGGAAGCGAGTTCAGCATAAAAAATTATTCGTGCAATGTCTCTATAGACCTTTCCAACGAGAACGGCATCGCCCTTTTCCGCAAACTTTCACCCGTAGGTCTTATTGACGGAAACGGCTCTATTGACCTGAAGGACGGAATCAATGTGACACATCTCTATTCGGCAATGTCGTTCAAGATTGCTTCGCTCCGCCTGTCAGCAAAGGAATTGTAACCCCCAAATGTCGGGAGGTCTGCATGTAGCAGACTTCCTGATATTGGCATTATGGGTAACCCGGTTGTACCCATTTATAAATCCGAGATGGATCCAATTATATAACAGTACCCCCTCTTTTACCAATCTGCATCTTGCCGGCAGTATGCACCAGTCGGGATTATTGCAGCGCGAAGGTAAGGCTTCGCTCCGCATCTTTCAAGGCCGGGCCTACGGTGGCTGTGTATAAAATCTTCCTTGCCGGGCAAGAGTATTTTCTCCATGCCAGCCTTGCCGCTGTATCACTCGCTTACTTGGACTTGCCCTGAAATAATTCCCTCACTGGCCGCATAGCGGATCGAAGATAGGGAAGAAACACGATTGTTGAACTCTAAAACTACATTATCATGCCAAATTGGTGTTCCACATCCTACACGTTTGTAGGAGAAGAAAAGGAGTTAAAAGGACTCCACGACCTCATGAAAGGTCTTGAGGAAAGAAATGAGCCATTAGTAAAAAACGGCTTCGGAAAGGCTTGGCTCGGTTGTCTTGTTGAAGCATTAGGTAAGAAATGGCAGGACGTGTGGTGTCGTGGCGATTGGGATAACCTCAATTTTAATGGTGATGTGCTGAAATTCACTACAGAGACTGCATGGAACGCGGCAGACGAGGTTATGACTCTTGTATGCGAGAAATTCCCCTCTCTCGGCTATTACTACTATACTGAAGAACCGGGCATGGGAATATATGAGACTAATGATGAGTCGGGCGAATATTATCCTGACCGATACCATGTTGATTTATGTACTGATGACGGAGCTTATCAGCAGGAGTATTTCCCCGACCTTGATGATACAATAGCATGGATTGGGAAAATGACGGAACAGGAATTTAAGTCGGTGGATGATGTAAATGCCTACTTTGAAAAAATCCAAAAAGAGAATGAAGACGCATACTGCTACATTCACGAAATAGAAATATCAAATACATAAGAATATGGAATATAAGGATTATGAATTTAACGGCAAGACATATCACTGCCGTGTGGTGGAGGATAAGGACGGAGAAGAACTTGTAATAGGTGGCAGTGATTTCCTTGACGCTCTACACCCGGGGGCATTCGGGGATGAGAACGATGGTTTCGCAAGCAAGGAAGCAGAACAGCTCTATGATGAAATCTTTTACTTTACCGATGTTGTAGACCTTCAGCTTGACGATGAGCAGATGATTGAACTCCTCAAGATTGACAACCCCGAATGGTTTGAGTAAAAATTTATTGAAGAATGGCATAGGTTGGAGGTCTCAGCTTCCGACCTATGTCTGTATTTATTTTTGTGGGACAGCAGAATCCCTGTTATATTATTCTTATGGCTACTCCTCTTTTTTCCCTTTGTACTGCCTCTTTTATCCTTTTATAATTTATTCCCTACCTTTTCAACATTACAAACCAATTTTACAGTCACTATTTTGCCGTTATACTTTTCATCTTCGAGATCCGGGATTCAATCCCGTCCTGCCGGAACCGGTTGGTTTTACCGATGCAAAGTTCTGTCATCGCCGCTTGATTCGCCGGTTTGAAGTGCATTTCTGCAAAATTCTTCCTCCTGCGGAGAGTAATTTTCCAGAAAAACCGTCGCATAAAGCTCATACCGATGACCGTGTGGGGCATCATAAAACCCACAAACGGTTCCGACAACAAGGGACCGAAGTAAGGGAAAAAATAAACATTAACCCACAACAAAAATCATTTAAGGTATGACAACAGCCATTCAGTCAGCAAGCGCAATGAACCTCACAATGGTTGCATTGGCAAACATTCAACCGAGTGCATACAACCCTCGCAAGTACTATTCAGAGGAAAGCCTCACAGAACTCGCAGAAAGTATCCGTCAGCAGGGAGTGCTTCAGCCTATAAAGGTACGACCCCTCGCAGATACCGACCGCTACGAAATTGTCTACGGAGAGCGTAGATACCGTGCCTCACAAATAGTCGGTCTCGCAGAAATGCCTGTAACCATAACGGAATACTCCGATGAAGAAGCGGAGGAAATTGCCCTTACCGAAAATCTTCAACGTGAAGATATTTCTCCGATAGAGGAAGCCAACGTTTATCAGCGTTTTATTGAAAGCGGACGGCATGATGTCTCCACGCTCGCAATCCGTTTCGGCAAGAGCGAGAACTATATACGCTCACGCCTCAAGTTTACCGCCCTCATTCCCGAAATTGCCGACCTTATGAGGGCAGAGAGAATATCGATAGGAGTAGCAAACGAGATATGCCGGTATGGAGAAGAAATTCAGCGTGAGGTGTACGAACAGCATCTAAAGTATGGTGGAAGTTGCAGCAGTTGGCTTGGCATGAAAGCCACCGAAATTGCAGAAGCCATACAAAAGCACTACACAAACAATCTGGAGCACTATGGTTTTGACAAGAGCGTATGTGCTCTATGTCCGAGCAACACAAATCATCTGCTTCTCTTCAGTGACGGTGGTTGTGGCTGTTGTTCCAACCGCAAGTGCCTTGCAGAGAAAGTGACATCGCACATTGTAGACGAAGCTGTAAAGGCGATTGAGAATGACCCTCATATAGTATTAAGCCACGGCAAGTATTGTTACAACTCCGAGGCTGTAAACCGACTCAAGGAAATGGGGCATGATGTAGTTGCCACCGACTATGTAACACGTTTCCCGAAATTGGATGAAGCTCCCGATGCGGAAGACTACGACACCAAAGAGGAATATGATGAAGCACTCGCTAAATATGAAGAAGCGAGGGAAAAGCATACCGAGGATATGGAAAAACTCAACCG
>CAMWRK010000246.1 GCA_947176655.1 uncultured Prevotellaceae bacterium
CAGTAAAGCAGACACCCCGACCGAGCTGACCGGACGATGGGTCATTGTGGAAGTGGACGGCACCGGAACGGTAGACTCGGAAATCAGGCCGTACATCAACTTCACCGACAGTGGTACTGTAAACGGACACGCATCGGTAAACAGCTTCTTCGGCACGTTCTCCGTATCTGGAGACAGCATTGCCTTCGAGCAGATGGGCATCACCCTCATGACAGCCCCAGACATGGACACGGAAACGGCTATCATGGCCGCCATCGGCAAATGGGCAAAGGCTGAAATAAAGGATTCCATCCTCAATGCCATAGACGCAGAGGGCAACGTGGTCATGACCATGAAACGCGACTGATGCAACACGGGATGAACGGATGAGCGGAAAGCGGAGAGTTTTTCGTCAGGATATTTCAATATAACATCGGCCATCCCCAAAGGAACTGAAGCGGTCTCCGAAGTGCTTTTTCACGGTGTCCGAAACGAGTCCTCGCGATGTCGAGGTTCAGACATCGTGGTCTTGGAGGCGAAGACCATTGAGCTTGGCCTCCAAGACCACGGTCTTTCACCCCCAAGACCGCGATGTTTTGGGCGAGGGTATGCGAGATGTCTGGCACAGGATGGCATGACGCACATCCACTTGTCGCCCATACATAACGCAATAGCTTATAATACAACAAAATACCACATGACAAAATAAAGCACTGAAGACACTTTAAGCATTGAAAATCTCTCACACCTCTCCCTGTTCTACACACGCACCAGAACTCTTATACTGAAGACATCGGCAGGGCTCCGCCAGGAATAACACTGACATGTAATGATTTTTCAATGGAAATGTTTTATTGACAGAATAAGAGTGCTATCCCCGCTATTTTGCTATGAGCCAAAATCTGTCCTTGCGAAGACATTCCGGCAATGGCGCAGAAGCCTCTCGGCAAGGTTGCGAGTGCATGCTGACAATTGCCTCCGCACATGAGTGCGCGAGTATATTACTCAAGGTATAGGCGAGGCTGATGCGGTCTGAGAACAGAATGGCAATCATAGGACAGTCCAGTCTGTATTCTGGACAATATCGCACAAGAAGGCTAATTTTATACTGATTTAGCACATTTTATAGGAAAAAATGATGTACCTTTGTCTACAAATCCCCTCGGAAAAGGGTCTATACCTACCGTAATGACTGAGCAGGAATATATAGAACAAGGAGACGTATCATGGAAAAGACAGGACTGGAAACACTGTCTGAACAGCTATGCCGAGGCCATACGTCTCAATCCGCAAAGCCAGGCAAAAGCAAAGCGCGAAATGGTGATGCAGATACTTGAATTCTACAACAAAGACATGCTCAACCCATAATTTTATCCATAGACAATGGCCGTATTCAAAGGATTCATAGAAGTGGACACCGAGCGGTGCAAAGGGTGCAACCTTTGTGCCGAGGCATGTCCGCTGCATCTGATAGAACTGTCACAGCATGTCAACCGCCATGGCTACAACTATGCCGTACAGACTGACGCAGAACGGTGCAACGGATGCAGCAGTTGCGGCATCATGTGCCCCGACGGGTGCATCACCGTATACAGGATCAAAGAATAACATCCCCCCCACACACATGCAGAAAGACGATGAAATACTTTTGCTCAAAGGCAATGAAGCCATTGCACATGCAGCAATAAGATATGGTTTTGACGGATTCTTCGGCTACCCCATCACGCCACAGAGCGAGATTCTCGAAACACTGGCACTGTTGCGCCCATGGGAGACGACAGGCATGGTAGTGCTGCAAAGCGAAAGCGAGATAGCCAGCATCAACATGATATATGCCGGGGGCTGCTCCGGCAAATGTGTAATGACCTCTTCGTCAAGCATTGGCGTGTCCCTGATGCAGGAGGTCATACCGTATATGGCCATTTGCGAGGTTCCCGGACTTATCGTATCGGTGCAGCGCGGAGGTCCCGGGCTGGGCACCATACAGCCTTCGCAGGCCGACTATCGCCAAGCCGTGTACGGAGGCGGAAACGGCGACTACCACACCATTGTCCTTGCACCGTGTTCGGTGCAGGAAAGTTGCGACATGGTAGGACTGGCCAAGGAACTTATGATGAAGTGGCGCACACCTGTCATACTGCTGTCCGACGGAAGCATAGGACAGATGATGGAGAAGTGCGTACTTCCTCCATACCAGCCACGACGCACAGAGGAGGAGATAATGGAACAGTGTCCATGGGGCACCAACGGTCTCGGACTGAATGGCAGAAGACCCAACATAATGACGAGTCTGGAACTTGACCCATCGATCCTGGAAGAGCGCAACAGGGCATTGCAGCGCAAATATGACAGGATAGTGTGCGAGGAGGTTCGTGCCGAGCATTACCTGACGGAAGATGCCGAGTGCATCATCGTGGCTTTCGGTTCCGCAGCCCGCATATCCATGGGAGCAGTGGACCATCTGCGCGAACAGGGATACAAAGTGGGATTGCTGCGCCCCATAACACTTTGGCCGTTCCCGGAGAAGGACATACTTGCACTGGCCTCAAAGGCAAAGCGCATTGTGGTGGTGGAAACCAACGAAGGCCAGATGCTCCACGACGTGCGGCTGGCTTCGCAGTTCCGTTGCCCCATAGAGTTCATCGGGCACAGCGGAGGCATCATGCACACTCCCGACGAGATTATTGGAAAGCTCAGACAGATTCTGTAACTCCACCCCACACACCAAAGCCATACGACATGGACGAGAACACGATAAAAAAAACACCATTCAACATAGTTTACAGCAGACCACGTCTGATGAACGACACACCGATGCACTACTGCCCCGGTTGCGGGCATTCGACAGTGCACAAACTGGTGGCCGAGATTCTGGACGAAATGGGCATGGAGGACAAGACCATTGGCGTGTGTCCTGTAGGCTGTGCAGTATTCGCATACAGGTATCTGGACATAGACTGGATAGAGGCGGCACACGGACGTGCTCCGGCATGCGCCTCTGCACTCAAGAGACTGTGGCCCGGACACCTTGTTTTCACATACCAAGGCGACGGCGACCTGGCCTGCATAGGCACAGGAGAGACGATACACGCCCTGAACAGGGGCGAGAACATCACTGTCATATTCATAAACAACGCCATATACGGCATGACCGGTGGCCAGATGGCTCCCACCACCCTTATGGGCATGAAGACAAGTACGTGTCCATACGGCAGGCAAGCGGATTTGCACGGGTTCCCGCTGAAGATAAGCGACATAGCCGCAACGTTGGAGGGAACATGCTACGTGACCAGACAAGCGGTCAACACTGTGGCCAACATTGCACGCGCCAAGAGAGCCATACGCCAAGCCTTTGACAACAGCCTGCAAGGACGCGGTGCATCGCTGGTGGAGATAGTGACAACATGTTCGGCAGGATGGAAAATGACACCGGTGGAAAGCAACAAATGGTTGGAGGACAACATGCCGCCATACTACCC
>CAMWRK010000247.1 GCA_947176655.1 uncultured Prevotellaceae bacterium
CCCGGTAGTCCTGTCGTTACGGAAATCGTGCGCCACGAGCTGCGGTGAATAACCGCTATGATCCCATGCCAATTCATAGTAGGACTCTATCTTATCGCCATCGGATGCTGTATATTCATAAGGAAACCTCTCGTTTGAATCAGCCCTCTCATAGTGAGGCGCAGTGATTGAGTTGGCAAGCCACCAACATAGGCCTCCCAACAATAGTGCCAAGAGCCATAGCGCAATGTCAAATCGTTCGTCAAGTTTCTTGATTGTCATAATGTATGATGTGTAAAATCCGTTTATATGCGTATATGCACAAAAATATAGAATGTATTAGGCCTGTTTTGGGGTCTTTTGCACGATAAAACGAAGTTATATTTTGCCGATATGTGCCAATAGTCTAATTTAGTATCGCTTCATAAGCACCGGCACAAATCAGCCAAAAATAACTTCGTTTTATTCATGTGTGGAATGACCTGTTACTTTTCGTAATTATAAATCTGCTTCACCTCTGCAGCAGACAGTGCACGTGAGTTGTAAACTCGCAGGTTGTCTATACTCATGCTTGGCGGTGTAATGTTCTCGAACTTGCCGCCAAAAACAAATTTAGTTCCATAACCGATACAGTCTACAGCAATATCAACTACATCGACAAACTCTCCATTGACATATAACCTTGCAGAAACAGCCTTGCTATCATAACTAAGGCGTTGTACAAAGGCTAATGCAATCATATTCCATTTCTCAGACTGTATTGTAGGATGGGTAAATGGATGAACCCCATTATAATACCAATAACGTCCTGACCAGAATGTTAATTTTCCGTCCTGCATTGTAAAGATGTATCCGTTATCGTAGTCTCTGTTGCTTGGAACATGGAACAAATGCCCGTCTGTCAGTCCCTTAATCCAGAACGAGATAGAGAACGTATTCTTGTCAATCATCGCTTCCGGAATATTTATATAGCTGTTGTCTGCAACACTTAGTTTCAAAGCCTTAGAGCCATTGACACCGGCGACGTAGGTAGGGGTGTTTATGCCTTGACCGTTAGGGGCACCGTCCACGGCGTTCAGAAGGTTGCCATCGAACATATAGTAAGCATACAGGCCGTTGGTGACATTCACAGCACCACTGCCGCCATTGCCGCTGTTATCATCATTACCGCTGTTATCGCCACCGTTACCCTTGCTTGCATATACGGTTACTGACTTCGATCCGCCGGCAGCATTGATGATGAATATGCCAGATGCGTCCTCGGTCAGCAGCGAACGGTCCACGGATACGGTAATCTCACTTGACTTGCCGGCATCTGTCGTGCCGCTCATGGGCGAAATGGTCAGCCAGCCTATTGAACTTGGGGTGGAGATGTACCAGCTGAGAGGAGTATTGCCGGTATTGTAGAGGGTTACGGAAAGATGTGAAAGGGCCGTGCCAAAATTCAGTGTCTTTGTGGATATGCTTACGCCCTCGATATCGCGCTCCGGGGTCAGCCGCACATCGCATTGTGTGCTCTCGCCAGGAACAACCACTACTTGACGAGAATCATCCATGAATCCGTTGGCACGTACTGTCAGTGTATACTGGCGTGCTTCGAGATTGGTAAATTCATAGGTGCCGTTGGTTCCTGTCACTGGTGAGGTGTGTCCCGGAGCAAGTGTTATTTCGGCGTTATAGACTACTGCGCCGGTTTCGGCATTGCGGATGGTGCCGTAGATACCACCATATACAGAGACTTCGTCCTTGGAGCATGAGCTTAGGAGTCCAAGAAGGATAGAAATTAAAATAAATCTTTTCATAGATTAATGTTTGTTAGAAGGTTAATGTGCTTACCACAACCGGTGTCCCGTCATCGCTTACAGCTGGCAAAAATGCAAACGTCTGTCCGTTGTGGCGTTTTCTGACGATGACCCGCCGTGCACCCGGAGATGCAACGGCATCAATGAGATTATATACATAAAGGGCGGCGGCGGCTCCGATGCAGATGTTGCGTGCCGTGGCAAAATGGTCGCGCTTTGTCTGATAGCTGCTGATCTGGCTGACATTGTGTGTCTGACCGATACGGCGGACATAATCCGCACGCTGGTTCTCTGTAAAGACGATGCCGCCAACAAGGGCAACCATGCCGCCGAGAATCATGCCGCCTTTGAGATTGGAACCCTTATGGAACTGTCCCCATCCCGGAACTATGGCCGAACGCCATAGACCACGCGCACCGTATCTGGTGGTCAGTTCCACGTTATCGAACAGAGGTGTCCTTCCCAGTTCCGATTTTGCGTACAGCCTGGTCAGATAATACGTGCCGGCATTGTCGCGTGTCCAGTATTCATCTATATTCTCGACAAACAGTTCTCCCTCTTTGCATTTTGCAGAAGAGACTGTCTCTGATCCATAATCCACGCGCTCTGCCAGTTTCCCGTTTGTCCACACCTGCGAAAGTGTTTCCTTAGACTTGTAGTCAGAAGAAACGACAACTCCACGCGAAAGGCCTGAAGACGAGATGAGTTCGGCCAGACACTTGTTTCGTGCCTCGTCCAAGGATGTTGCACTGGCCGAAACGATTTCATATTTGAATGACGGATTTGTCGCCGTAGGCCGTCTGTGCATCCACCTAGGTCTGGCGTTATCAGATGACGCATTCTGAGCCGATGCCACTACGACGAACAGCAACATCGGCATCAATAACAAGAATGCACTATGCTTCATGATTCCCGAGCCTGCTGCTTCTTGTATTCTTCGAGTCCCTGTGCCATCTTCTGTACAAAGCGATCGCGATCATATTGCGTCTCAATGAGTTTTTCGCGTTCCAGTGTGTTGTTCAGTTTCTTGGCGAACTCCTGCTTTGTCTCACGAATCTCAAGGCAGACATATACCTGTACTGAGCCGTCGGCAACATCAAAGACTTCAAGGTGAATGGGATGTGTGTTCTTTACTTCTTCTGACACAAACTGTGTCATTACGGCTTCGCCTAAAGCTGCTGCCGTGTTCTTTAGGTTGTTTTGAGCATTCTGCTCGTAATCCTGTGCCGCACCCTCTACTGCAACCTTTATCATCTGCGCCAACTGGTTCCTCGCATCGCGTAACGCCTCGTTGCGTGCCGTCTTTTCAACATAAGAAGTTGCTGTGCCTAATGCACGCCATTTGTCGCAGTCCTCGATTGCCAGTTGCTCGCATTTCGTCAGCTGGCGCAAGGTTCTTGTCGGTCGCTGCTGTTCATATTGCTGCTGTGCCGTCGCCTGCTGTTGTTGGGCCAGATACCGTTGATACTGATAATCGTTTGTTGCCGCCTGTTTCTTAGTGCCGCAGGACACAAGCATCATAGCCGATGCCATGGCTGCCATTACAAAAGTCTTTTTCATGATTACTTTGTTTTTATAAATTGTATAACTTGTAAAGTCGGATTATTACAGATTCAACCTAAACTGCCGCCCTTTATTCCTGACTAACTCTTGCTAAGAGTTAGTCAGG
>CAMWRK010000248.1 GCA_947176655.1 uncultured Prevotellaceae bacterium
ATCCCGTATTGGGTGGTCGGCTGGCATAACGGAAAAGCCGATGACAGCAACGGGTGCCGCCACACAGAAAGAGTGATGCAGTCTGCTTAGATTGAACTTTGAGCGGCTGAAACTATTTTCAATGTCAGGCACTGCTATCTTGCCCGCATATTTTGTCGAATCCGTTTGAGCTGTTGCTGTAACAGAGTTAATGGTGCAGAGGAGTGTTATTATCAGCAATACTGTCTTCATGGTCGCAAAATTAAGGAAAGTTATGCAAAGGAAGCCTGTTTTGTATGTTTTTATCAACAAAATCATGTAAATATTTGTCTGTTCCATGAAAAAGTCATAACTTTGCATCGCTTTTGAAAAGGAAAGCCGCCCACAACAGATGTCTGGAGAGATGGTAGAGTGGTCGATTACAGCAGTCTTGAAAACTGCCGCACTGAGAGGTGCCGGGGGTTCGAATCCCTCTCTCTCCGCAATAAGGCCTGATTTTCAGGCCTTTGTTTTTTTTTGACACCCCATCTTACACCCAGTTTTGGGCGTAAGATGGGGTGTTTTGTTTGGGGCTTTAGATGGAGGATTATCACGCAAAATGTCCAATCGCCAAAATTTTTATTTCATTCTTGCTCCTTCCAATAGCAAGGCATACGGCTCTACTCTAACTTTAGTTTAGAGCTTTTTGACAAGCAGAGGTACATTATGGATGACTATTGGATGAAGCACATCCATCTGAAGGTTTCCGACCGTTGCAATGCCGCTTGTCCGTTTTGTACTCTATATCATAATATTGCTGTCCGATAAAAACTTGAGCACCGTCTAAAATAAGAGTTGACACCATTTGTGGAGTCATCCTCTAATGGTTATCTTTGATGTCGCCAAACAAACATACTATAGATTCTAAATCAAAGTTTTGTACTTCAATTTAGAATCTATACATATTTTTGCTGGTTTCAAAGTTTACCTGACACCAATAAAAAACGATATATTGTCGGTGGGATAAAATCAGTGTGTATTTGATTCCCTCAACGTGTGTGTAATGCTCCGTACAAATGCAACGAAGAGTGGATTTGGATGCAGTACGGTGCCGGTGTATTCTGGGTGGAACTGAACACCTACATACCAACGGCAGGCCGGGACTTCCACTATTTCAACCAGACCGCTGTCCGGATTAATGCCAGTGCAGACCATTCCTGCTTGCTCGAACTGTTTGCGGTAGTGATTGTTGAATTCGTACCTATGTCTGTGTCTCTCCTTGATGCGTGGAGTGCCATACGCTTCGTAAGCTTTTGAATCTGCAACGAGTTCGCACGCGTATTCCCCAAGACGCATGGTACCGCCCATATTTGTGATATTCTTCTGTTCTTCCATCAGGTCTATGACCTTGTGTGGCGTGTCTGGGTTTATCTCGAAGGAGTCAGCATCAGGCAACGCCAGAACGTTGCGTGCAAATTCTATGACCATAATCTGCATGCCAAGGCAGATTCCGAGAGTTGGTATGTTGTGTGTGCGGCAGTATCCGGCAGCTGTGATTTTGCCCTCTATGCCGCGTTGCCCGAATCCAGGGCAGATTACAACTCCGTCCATGGAGGATAGTTTTGTCGCTATGTTCTCCGTGGTAATATCTTCGCTCTGAATGAAATGTGTTATGACATTGCTGTCGTTATACGTCCCGGCCTGAGACAGACATTCCAGAATGGACTTGTAGGCGTCCTGCAAATCGTATTTGCCTACAAGGGCAATGTGTATCTCTTTCGTTGCATGTTTCCTGCGTTCCAGAAAGTTGTGCCATGCACACAAATCCGCACTGCCTGTAGCTTGAATACCGAATTTACCGAGTATGACGATGTCCAGTTTCTGTTCGGCCATTCTGAGTGGCACTTCGTATATGGTTGGGAGGTCGATACTTTGGATTACGCTGTCGTTTTCGACATTGCAGAAGTCCGCAACTTTGTCCAGCACTCCACGTCCCAGTTCGTGCTCTGCCCTCAACACCAGTATATCGGGTTGGAGACCAAGCCCCTGCAGTTCCTTTACAGAGTGCTGTGTGGGTTTTGTCTTCAGTTCTCCTGCGGCTGCGATGTAAGGGACATACGTCAGATGCACGCAAACGGCATTGCGCCCGAGTTCACGTTTCAGTTGCCGCATGGCCTCAAGAAATGGCAACCCCTCGATGTCCCCCACGGTGCCGCCAATCTCCGTTATTATGAAATCGTATTCGCCCGTTTTGCCGAGAAGCAGCATGCGGTACTTTATCTCGTCAGTGATGTGAGGAACCACCTGTACTGTGTGGCCAAGGTATTCGCCTTTGCGTTCCCGCTCAATAACATTCTGATATATTTTTCCGGTAGTGACATTGTTGGCTCTGGTCGTATGTATGTCCGTGAAGCGTTCGTAATGTCCCAGATCCAGATCCGTTTCACAGCCGTCGGCAGTCACATAGCATTCGCCGTGCTCGTATGGGTTCAGTGTTCCAGGATCGATATTGATGTAGGGGTCGAATTTCTGTATTGTAATTTTGTATCCGCGTGCCTGCAACAATTTTCCTATGGAGGCAGCAATGATGCCCTTGCCGAGTGAGCTTACCACGCCACCCGTTACAAATATGTATTTTGTCTGATTCATAAGTCCTTGTTACGTTGTTGTAGTTTATCTGACATCGTTGTCGCTGCCATATTCTGCCCAGCTCTTTATGGCGAGGTCGTCTATTGACAATGTGCAGAATGC
Source organism: uncultured Prevotellaceae bacterium (assembly GCA_947176655.1). GTDB lineage: Bacteria > Bacteroidota > Bacteroidia > Bacteroidales > Bacteroidaceae > Physcousia. The sequence goes on from CAMWRK010000248.1 coordinate 2,710, forward strand.
ACTGATGAATGCGCTGGCAAGGCGTGCATTTGTGAGCAATGGTACATTAAGGTCTACGGCGGCACGACGGATGCGATAGCCGTTGTCCAGTTCGCCGGCAGTCAGATTCTTTGGTATGTTCACAACCATGTCTATTTCTTTTCTGTGAAGCATGTCAAGAGCCTGCGGTTGTTGCTTTTCGCTTGGCCAGTATACCAGTGTGTTTTCCACACCGTTTTCTGTCAGGTATCGCGAGGTGCCTCCGGTAGCGAAGAGTGTGTAGCCCTTTTCCTTGAGCAAACGCGATGCAGACAGCATGTCCGCTTTCTGTTTTGCGTTGCCTGTTGACAGGAGAATGTTTTTCCTTGGTATGGAGTATCCTACGGACAGCATGGCCTTAAGTATGGCACACTGAGTATCATCGCCTATGCATCCTACCTCTCCTGTAGATGCCATGTCTACGCCCAATACCGGATCGGCGTTCTGCAGGCGGTTGAACGAGAACTGACTTGCCTTTATGCCCACATAGTCCAAATCGAAGAGGTTTTTCGACGGCTTCTCGACATTCTGTCCGAGCATGATGCGTGTGGCAAGTTCAATGAAGTTAAGTTTCAGTACCTTACTTACAAATGGGAAGGAGCGTGAGGCACGCAGGTTGCACTCGATTACCTTTATGTCATTGTCACGTGCAAGGTACTGGATGTTGAACGGGCCGGAGATGTTGAGTTCCTTGGCTATCTTGCGCGATATGCGTTTTATCC
>CAMWRK010000249.1 GCA_947176655.1 uncultured Prevotellaceae bacterium
CAAGAAATGACATTTGAGCTTCAACATACGGATGCGCAAAGCAACGCCAGAGCCGGACTGCTGACCACGGATCACGGACAGATAGAGACGCCAATATTCATGCCAGTAGGCACGGTCGGAAGTGTCAAGGGACTGACTGTACGGGACTTGAAAGATGAAGTCAAAGCGCAGATTATCCTTGGCAACACGTATCACCTGTACCTCAGACCCGGAACGGCAATTCTGGAAAAGGCCGGCGGCCTGCACCGGTTCAACGGTTGGGACGGTCCGATACTGACGGATTCAGGCGGGTTTCAGGTGTTCTCGCTTACTGGAATACGCAAACTGACCGAGGAAGGATGTACCTTCCGCAGTCATCTTGACGGATCCAAACACATGTTCACTCCGGAACGTGTCATGGACATCGAGCGTAGTATAGGAGCGGACATAATCATGGCACTGGACGAATGTCCGCCTGGCACCAGCGATTATGCCTATGCAAAGAAAAGCCTGGGACTGACACACAGATGGCTGGACAGGTGCTTCAGAAGATTCAATGAAACGGAACCTCTCTACGGGTATACGCAGAGTTTGTTCCCAATTGTCCAGGGATGCACTTTCAGGGATCTCAGACAACAGAGTGCAGAATTTGTCGCATCCAAGAACGCAGACGGCAATGCCATAGGCGGGCTGGCTGTAGGAGAACCAGCAGAAGTCATGTATGAGATGATAGAGGTGGTAAACGGCATTCTGCCTAAAGACAAACCAAGGTACCTCATGGGAGTGGGGACACCGGCAAATCTGCTGGAGGCGATAGAACGCGGTGTGGATATGTTCGATTGTGTCATGCCTACACGCAACGGACGCAATGCCTGTCTTTTTACCAGCGAAGGCATCATGAACATGCGCAACAGGAAATGGGCCGACGACTTCTCACCTATTGACCCTAACGGTACAGCTACAGTGGACAGAATCTACAGCAAAGCCTATCTGCACCACTTGTTCAAAGCACAGGAGCTTCTTGCTCTGGAGATAGCATCCATACACAACCTGGCCTTTTACCTTTGGCTGGTGGGAGAAGCGCGCCGGCATATCATTGCCGGAGACTTCACCACATGGAAGAGCACCATGGTAAAGCGCGTTACCAACCGTATATAAGTTCTTTGGGAAGATGAAGTTACTCACACGACTGGACTTGTATATAATTAAGAAATTTCTGGGGACATACGTCTTCAGCATCATCCTTATTATAAGCATTGCCGTAGTATTCGACTTCAACGACCATGTGGACAAGTTTACAACCAACAACGCACCGTGGAACGAGATAATATTCACGTATTACGCCAATTTCATACCATTCTACTCCAATCTGTTCTCTTCACTGTTCGTATTCATCTCGGTAATCTTTTTTACTGTCAAACTGGCGGACAACAGCGAAATAATAGCCATGCTCGCGGCAGGAGTAAGCTTCCGACGGCTCATGTGGCCTTATATGTTCAGCGCAGCTATTATCGCTGCATTCAACTTCTATCTCGGAACCGACGTGATTCCCAAAGGAAGCGTAAAAAGAATTGCCTTTGAGAACCAATACAAGAAGCGAATCAAGGTCAAGACATGGGCTGATAATATACATTTGCAGGTCGATACCGGAGTCGTGGCATTCATGGAGCACTACGATGGAGCTGCACATACCGGATATCACTTCTCCCTTGACAAATTCGAGAACAAGAAATTAATTTCACATCTCACAGCCACATCCGCACAATACGACACCATATCGGATGTAAGATTCAAATGGCGTCTGCGGAATGTCAACATCAGGGAACTCAGCGGACCACGGGAAAAAATCACACATTACAGTCAGATAGACAGCATTATCAAGCTGGAACCACAGGATTTCCTACTCACCAACGATATGCAGGAGACCATGACATCACCGCAGTTGAAAGATTTCATTGACCGGCAGCGTATCCGAGGCATCGCAGGTCTGAAGGATTTTGAGGTGGAGTATCATACACGTATAGCCGCACCATTTGCTGCATTTGTTCTGAGCATAATGGGAGCCAGCCTCTCTGCCCGCAAACGCAAAGGAGGAATGGGTACGGCATTGGGAGTTGGCCTCGCCCTAAGTGCAACGTATATCCTTTTGCAGGGAATATGCGCCACATTCAGCACGCAGGCCGGAATGCAACCATGGCTGGCGGCATGGATTCCCAATCTGATATATCTGCCAATAGCACTATATCTCTACAAGAAGGCTCCGAGATAGCAAGGAGATTCTATCTATACAGAAAGCGAAACGGCCACCCTTACGAATACACATTACAATCAAAGAATGAATTTCTACAACCTCGAACTTAGCAATCCGGTACTTGATGCACTGGATGATATGAACTTTCAAGAGACCACACCGATACAGGAACATGCCATTCCGCCTATACTGGAAGGACGTGACCTGCTTGGAGTGGCACAGACCGGCACTGGCAAAACCGCTGCATTCCTGTTGCCGGTTCTGTCCGAATTGTCTTACGGCGACTACCCTGCCGATGCCATAAACTGCGTCATCATGTCACCGACCAGGGAACTGGCCCAACAGATAGACCAGGCCTTGCAAGGATTCTCCTATCATCTGCCATACATAAGTTCTGTTGCTGTGTATGGTGGAAATGACGGAATACGCTACGAACAGGAGAAGCGCAGTATGCAGCAGGGGGCTGATATTGTCATAGCTACTCCAGGACGACTGATAAGCCATCTTTCACTTGGCAATATTGACCTGTCACGAGTATCGTTTTTCATCTTAGACGAAGCCGACCGTATGCTCGACATGGGATTTTCCGACGATATACTGCAGATTGCCAAACATCTGCCAGCCAAGCACCAGACCATAATGTTCTCAGCTACAATGCCGGAAAAGATACGGCAACTGGCAAAAACATTGCTACACGACCCTGTGGAAATACGTCTTGCAGTAAGCAGACCGGCAGATAAAATTCACCAGATGGCCTGTATATGCTATGAGACACAGAAGATAGATATAATCAAAGAAATGTTTGGAAGCCGTAAGCCGGAACGTGTCATAATATTCACCGGCAGCAAGACAAAAGCCAAGGATGTGTCTATTGCACTGACCAGGGCCGGTCTGAATTGCCGCGCCATGCATAGCGACCTCTCGCAACAGGAACGCGATGAAGTAATGTACCTTTTCCGTAGCGCACAGACAGATATTCTCGTAGCCACAGACATTGTCGCACGCGGAATAGACATAGACGACATTACACTGGTCATAAACTTCGATGTACCGCACGATGCCGAAGATTATGTTCACCGCATAGGCCGTACCGCACGTGCCGGAGCCGGTGGCAGTGCCATAACGATGGTGTCTGAAAAAGATCAGCCGGAGTTTATGAAGATAGAACATTTCCTCGGCAAAACAGTAGAAAAACTTGATGTACCATCATCATTA
>CAMWRK010000250.1 GCA_947176655.1 uncultured Prevotellaceae bacterium
ATGTTATATATAGGAAAAAATGATATGTCCGTATCATATAGTGTTAAACAATTAAACAAAAAAAACAAATGAAAAAAGTGTTTTTAGTATGTACCCTGTCAGCCATAATGGGGACAGTACAAATTTTACGTAGCAACGATGCCGACAATTCAAACTCGTTACTGAAAGAAAATGTGGAGGCACTTACAAGTGGCGATGCATCTCCATGCGATAACATCAATGGATATAAAAAAAGCGATTTAGAAGGAGGTTGGTTTGATAAGAAACAAGAATTTTATGATTGCTGCTACAACCACAAAGAAGGATACAATCCATCAGGAAATTGTATTAGATAAGAGTTTTAGTTAAATAATTATTTTTAGTCATCATTCGTCCCTGGTAGATTTACGATTAGCCAAATATAAGTGGATTTATCTGTGGGCGGATGATGATGTTAAAACTGCTATTATGAAAATCATTAAGTACATATTATTGTTGGGATGCATTGTATTGTCTGGGTGCGCACGCGAAACAAGTACGAAGTCAGAATCAAAGATAGAAGAAATTGGCTACAGAGAACCAACAGCTACACGAATTGTTCATGAAAACCTCGCTTTTAGCATCACTGATATGTTTGTTATGGATTCCATGGTTGTATGCAAGACAGAGAAAGAATCTCCGGTTTACATATGCTATGATGTCTTAGACGGCAAGAAGGTAAAAAACTTAGGAACAATCGGGCGAGCTCAAAATGAATGGATAAAGCCACAGATGGTTGCACGTTCCGATAATGGCTACGATATTTTTGATAATGGGAAAGCCATGATTTTGAGTTACAACAATGATACGCTTATCAGCAGAAAAAAGTATCAGGAGATGATTGCTGTAAATCGCCCTCGAATAATCAATGAAAAATATAGTGGATATTCCTATATTCAACCCAATAAGACTGCTCTCGTGATATATAATGCCAATTCATATGAACGTGTGGACGAGTATGCCTTTGAGGATGAACAGCAAGGAGGAAATTCTATCAATTGGGATTTCTCATGGAGTGGGGAAAGAAAAAATATAGTCATAGCTCATTTATATAAGAAAGAGTTCTATATATTGGAATTAAATGATAATGGGAGGTTTTCGCAATGCAAAAAGTTCGTTGGAGAATATACATTCAATCGCAAAGAGCACGCTTATTATTCTGATGCAATCATCTCCGAAGGACTTATTTACCTATTGAATCAGCAGCATGTAAATTTGGTAAAGGAAGACGGCAATTCTGAGATAGATATCTTTGACACAGCAGGGAAACACATCAAGAAGTTGCAGTTGGATGTTGTGGCACGGTATATGTGTGTGGTCGGTGATGTTATTTGGTTATTGGATATAGGTAATAATCTGAGAGTTTGCAAAAACACAATCATTTGAGATTCATTGTTGGGATATTGGGTGTAAAAATGGTGATATTCTCAAATGCGAATCAGTAACTTTTCTGTCCTCCTCACGGCCTGCATCCTGCTGATTATCGGCGTGGCCCTCACGCCGTTGATTGATGTGGGGTCGAAGCCGCGTCCGCGTCAGGGGCGTGACCTGTGGATAAGCTACGGCTGGAACGGCGCGTCGGCCAAGGTGATCGAGCAGAACGTGACGGCACCTATTGAGGGCATGATGGTGGCCGTGCGCGGCGTGGAAAGCGTGGAGTCGGAATCGCGCTTCGGCAGCGGATGGGTGAAGGTGACGTTGAAGCCCGACGTGAGGGTGTTTGCCGTAAGGTTCGAAATCGCCTCGCTGCTGCGGCAGCTGCGCAGCCGTCTGCCCGAAGGTGTCAGCACGCCCACCTTGTCGGGTGGGGATATCGTGGACAACACGCGCAGGCAGAAGGAGGAAACCGTCCATCTGCTCTCCTACAACATCAGCAGTCCCTTGAACTCCGCACAGCTGCAGGACTATATACAGAAGCACGTGCAGCCCGTCTTGCAGCGCAATGAGGACGTGAAATGGGTGAACGTGTCGGGAGGTGTGGGGCGTTACCTTGAGGTGACCTACGACCCGCTACTTCTGCAAGCCTGTGGCCTCAGTTCGTCCGACATCGACAACGGCCTGAGGTCCTTTATCGGTCGCAACGAGATTGTAGGCGACGTGCTGCACGACAGTGCGCGTGTCACGCTGTGGCTGGCCACGGAGACCTTCAACCGCCCTCTGGAGCAGATGCCGATCAAGAACCGGGACGGGCACATTACGTATATGGGTGACCTGGCGCATTACGAATACAAGAACTACGACCCTTTGTCGTATTACCGCATCAACGGGCACGAGACAGTGAGCCTGAACATCTATGCGAACGCCAATGCCAACCTCATCCGGTTGGCTAAGGAACTGCGTAGGCAGATAGACGACATGCAGCCCTCATTGCAGCACGGGGTGAGGCTTGAGCTTCAGCATGACTCGTCCGAGGAGCAGCAGGGCGAGCTGGACAGGCTCATCACCCGCAGCCTGATGTCTCTGGCTATACTCCTGGTATTTGTGTTCCTGGTTCGTCCGGGATGGAAGTACGTCAGCATCGTGGCCGTCACGTTGGCCGTATGCCTTGCCGTTGCGGCAATATGCTACTATCTGTTCAACCTGCGTCTGCATGTCTTTTCCATCGCTGGCATCACCGTATCGTTGGGCCTAATTATAGACGCGTCCATCGTGATGGTAGACCATTACAGCTATTATCGCGACCGCAAGGTGTTCATGGCGATACTCGCCGCGCTGCTTACCACCATCGGAACCTTGGTTGTTATCCTGTTTGCCCCCGAGAACTTGCAGTACGACCTCTATGATTTCGCGTGGATTATCATCATCAACCTGACGGTAGCCCTGTTCGTGGCCGTGGCTTTCGTGCCGGCCTTGGTGGACAGCCTGTGCTTCCGTACCAACCGTTCCACGCGTGTGTCCTCTCGCCGCCGGCGTTTTGCGGCCCGCTGGGCAGCACTGTATTCCAAGTATCTCGCATTGCCCGACAAGTGGCCGCGCCGCAAACGAGTCCTTATCTACTCGCTTCTTCTCCTTATTTATATAGGCGGCTTCGGCGGCTCGGCCTACCTGTTCTCAAAGTCCATGGACGGAGCATCGTGGCCCCGCGAGGAAGAGGAGATGAGGCTCAACATCCGGGCGCAGATGCCCTTAGGAGGTACGGCCACGCAGCTGAACGCCAAGGTGAAGCTGTTGGAGGAAACACTGGTGAACGAGAAGGCCGTCAAGCGCTTTGAGACCTGGGTCAACGGCGGCGGCGCCCACATTACCGTCCAATTCACCCCGGAAGCCTTGCACACGGCAGCCCCCTACCAGGTGGAAAACCGCGTCATTGTGCGCGTCATTGGCATTGGCGGGGCGGACTGGAGCACCTACGGTGTAAGCCAGCGCGGCTTCAGCAACTCTCTGAACCTGCAATACCGATCCAATTCCATTG
>CAMWRK010000251.1 GCA_947176655.1 uncultured Prevotellaceae bacterium
CCGAAATACCTTACTACCAGTAGAATCAGGTCTGACACGTCGGCACTGACCATTTGTCCAAGTATAGGCTTGCCCGCTGTGCCGGACGGTTCGCCATTGTCATTTGTCCGGTATTCCTTCCCCTCCGGGCCGAGGCGGTATGCCCAACACACGTGGCGTGCGTCGAAATACTCTTTCTGGTATAGTGCCACTTGTTCCATAGCCTCTTCTACGGTACGTACAGGTATAGCGAAAGCGAGGAACTTGCTTCGCAGTTCGGAGTAGTTTCCCTCGCTTTGTCGTGTCAGTATTCTGTAGGAATCTTTCATGACAGTTTGTGTACTACCAGTCCGGAACGCAGTTTAGGTTCGAACCATGTCGCCTTGGGCGGCATTATGTTGCCGCTGTCTGCTATGTCTATGATCTGTTGCATGCTGACGGGATGCAATGCCAATGCCACCCTCATCTCTCCGCTGTCCACACGCCTTTTCAGCTCCTCCAAACCTCGTAGCCCACCTACGAAGTCTATGCGCTTGTCACTTCTCAGGTCCGTGATGCCCAGAATTTTGTCAAGTATCAGTTTGCTGCTGATGCTGACATCCAGGGATTTGATCGGGTCGTTTTCGTCTGCCTTGCCCGGGAGAAGTTCCAGCTTGTACCACTCTCCGTCGATGTACAGGCTGAACTCGTGCAGTTTTTCCGGACGGTAACAGGCCTTGCCCATTGGTGTGACCTTGAAGTTCTCCGCCAGCCGGGACATGAACTTCTGGCTGTCAAGTCCGTTCAGGTCTCGCATGACACGGTTGTAGTCTAGGATTGTCAGCTGGCTGGCCGGGAAACACACAGCCATGAAATAGTTGTATTCCTCGTCTCCGCGGTGGTTCGGATTCAGCTTTGCTTTCTCTGCGCCCACCAGGGCGGCGGCAGCACTGCGGTGGTGTCCGTCTGCGATGTAGAGGTATGGAATGTTGGCGAATGCAGCGGTTATTGTCTTCTGCTCCTCCTTGTCACGTATTATCCACAGCCTGTGACGGAAGCCGTCGTTCTTGGCGGTAAAGTCGTACTCCGGCTCCTTGTCCGTGTATCGTGCCATTACGGCGGAGAGAGTGTCGTTGTCCGGATATGCAAAGAACACAGGCTCCATGTTGGCATTGTTCACACGCACATGTTTCATGCGGTCTTCCTCCTTGTCGCGCCTTGTCAGTTCGTGCTTCTTTATGATTCCGTTGAGATAGTCCTCCACGTATGCACACACGACCAGACCGTACTGTGTCTTGCCGTTCATGGTCTGTGCATATATATAATATGTGTCCTCCTCGTCCTGCACCAGCCAGCCATTGTCCTGGAACTTACGGAAGTTTTCGGCGGCTTTCCTGTACACTTCCGGCGCATATTCGCTTGTTCCGCGTGGGAAATCTATTTCGGGCTTGATGATGTGATAGAGACTCTTCTCGTTGCCCTCGGCTTCTGTTCTGGCTTCCTCCGAATCCAGAACATCGTATGGGCGCGACTGAACCTGTTCTACAAGTTCCTTAGGTGGTCTCAGTCCCTTGAAGGGTTTGATAACTGCCATATATATCCGGTATTTCTATACTTAAGGTTTCGTGTGTCCTGCATGTCGGACGTGTGTTCCGGCTGTTCCGGACAGGGCGGCTCTCATTTGTTCAGACGGAATCGCGTTATGCCGTCCTTCAGGTAGCCCACAATCTGTCGTGCGGCAGCTATGCCGGCATTTATGTTGGCCTCTGCCGTCTGCGCGCCCATCTTTTTAGGGGTGGCGAAGTATCGACCCGGCAGGGTTTCCGTGTATTGCGCGTGCATGTCAGGTTTGATGTCCGTCACATATTTCATGTCAGTCCGCAGTTCCAGCAGTTCCAGCAGGGATGCCTCGTCTATCACCTCCTTGCGTGCCGTATTGACGATGATGCCGCCTTTCTTCATTCTGCCTGCCAGTCCGGCATTGATGCTGCGGACGGTCTCAGGCGTGGCCGGTATGTGAAGCGAAACGATGTCGCACTGTTCGAAAAGTTCCTCCAGTGTGGCCGTTGCCCTTACGCCTGCGTCCTCTATGGCTTCGGCAGGGCAGAAGGCATCGTATGCCATGACCTCCATGCCGAATCCCTGTGCTATACGTGCTACGTTGCGTCCCACATTGCCAAAAGCCAGTATGCCGAGTTTCTTGCCCTTCAGCTCCGTGCCATTGCTGCCGTCATAAAAATTGCGTACTGCCATCACCAGCATGCCGAACACCAGTTCTGCCACACTGTTGGCGTTCTGTCCGGGAGTGTTCATGGCCACCACGCCGGCTTTGGTGCAGGCCTCCAGGTCGAGGTTGTCGAATCCGGCACCTGCGCGCACTACAATCTTCAGTTTTCCTGCGGCGCCTATCACCTCGTCATCCACCTTGTCCGAACGGACTATCAGTGCGTCGGCATCGGCCACGGCCTCCAGGAGTCGGGCTTTTTCCATGTATTTCTCCAGCAAGGTCAGTTTCATGCCAGCCTCGTCTGCAACTTTCCGTATGCCGTCTATGGCTGTCTGACTAAATGGCTTCTCTGTTGCTATCAGTATATTAGTCATGTATTCTTTTTTGTAAATGCAGTAAATGTCAGTGTTGTTTGCCGGTGGGGAAATGCCTCTCCGGCCTGTATCAGTGAAGTTCTTCAAACTCTTCCATGCAGGCAACGAGGGCACGGACATCTTCCATGTCCACTGCGTTGTACAGGCTTGCACGGAAGCCTCCCACACTGCGGTGTCCCTTTATGCCCACCATGCCGCGTTCTGTCGCAAAGGTTTGGAAGTCGCTTTCCAGATCTGCATATTCCTCGTTCATCACGAAGCATACATTCATGCGGCTGCGGTCTTCGCTGTCCTGCACCGTAGGACGGAAGAGTTTGTTGCGTTCTATTTCCTCGTACAATGCGGCGGACTTCTTGATGGCACGACGTTCCATTTCAGCCACACCGCCCTTCTTCCTTATCCATTTCAGTGTTTGCAGAGCGCAGTAGATGGGCACGGTAGGTGGAGTGTTGAACATGGAACCACCCTTGATGTGTGTACGGTAATCCAGCATGGTAGGTATCTGCCTCGTCACCTTTCCCAAAGCCTCGTCCTTGACAATGACGAACGTTACGCCTGCCATGGAGAGGTTTTTCTGTGCGCCGCCGTAAATCATCGCATACTTGCTCACGTCCACCGGGCGGGAGAATATGTCGGAACTCATGTCGGCAATCAGCGGGATGGGGCTGTCCATGTCCCGGCGAATCTCCGTGCCGTAGATGGTGTTGTTCGTTGTGATATGGAAATAGTCGGCGTCTGCCGGTATGGTAAAGTCCTTGGTATGTGTGCATAGTTGGCATTTGCACTGCTGGCCACATCCACGCATT
>CAMWRK010000252.1 GCA_947176655.1 uncultured Prevotellaceae bacterium
GATTACACCGACCATTCACCTTCACTTTATCGGAAAATGTGGATGACCTTTGCGCCTGAGGAATGTTATGTGGCTACTGTTTTGGTGAATCTGATTGGGAAAAAGAATATCGTTTCTTGGAATCATCGCTTCATTCGGTGGCAATACGAGAATGGAAACAGACCAGCAAACCTTGGGAACGAACACTTTCGTTATTTATTGGAAAACGAGTATCTTTTTGCTCGCAAAATAGAATTGCCCATCAGCACTCCACTGATAGACAGGATAGACAAGTATTTACATAAAGATTACCGTATAGACTTGGATTCGACAGGCGGATGGATTTATAATGGGTTTCTGAAATACAAATATGATACGAAATTTGCAGAATACGTAATGCAAACATGGCATAGGATAGATGCAAAAACAGGGTTGGATATGGGATGTGGAGCTGGTCTGTATGTGGCAAAATGGCGCAATTGTGGACTCTCATTTGCAGGCTATGATGCAAACCCTCATACAACAGAGTTATCCTGTATGCTTCTACCAGATAACGATACACCATGTGGAGTTGCAGACCTAACAGAGGAATTAGATGTAGAAAATCAATTTGACATTGTGGTGTGCAAAGATGTGTTGCCATACATACCCACAGAACTCGAACAAATTGCAATTAGAAATCTGACAAAGTTGTCTGGCCGCTTCATCATATTAAGTTGGGAAGTGCAAGAAGAAATATCAGAATTACCACATAGGCAAGTTTCGGAAGAGACATTGCTAAGCTTAATGAAAAACGAAAAATTCGTAAAAGAAAAGTATATGACAAATGACTTGCGTGTTTTACTAAATAGGAAGAATTGTTGTGTACTGACAAAACAAGAATAAGTGATAAGTGATAACCTAATTCTACTTTGGGATAATTTAATTCCATTAGTTAGAGGAATTACCCTATAGCTAAAAATCAATAGTTATCTACTAACCTTAGATTTTCTGACAAAAGACTGAGGTTAGTGGATGTATAGGCGATTATGACTTAGGAGAACTATTGAACTGACAACGTTAATATGTCAGAAATTCTCCATCTCAAATACCATTTTCGCTATCCCTTACCGCTATCTGCTGAAAAATATTAAAGAATATGTTATAAAATTCCTTTGGACTAACCACATTTTCATGATTCAATTTCAGTAAACTTGTATATAACTTTTGAAGTTTACTGCGCAGCGGCATAGGACATTGTTTTATAAGTGTTTCCAATAATTCCTGCCTTATCAACCAAGCGGTCATCTTCTGCTGCTCATTATACAAGTATGACACCTGGTTTGTTGACCTACGATATTCCACAAGAGCTTCTGGTATGTTATAGAAAACAACATCTTTGAGAGCCATGTCAACCCATAATTTATAATCCTCAGCATAAATATAAGATCCCTTATACTTAAAATTTCCCTGTAAGACCGATTTTCTAAACATCATTGTAGGATGTGCTAAAAAATTGCCTCGTAGGAGACGTACTTTAAGATTCGGTATAATGCCATTATGACCATACCTTACATTATCTGTACATCCGTATTTTTTCATTACAGAACAACAAACAGAAACGTTTGGGTATTTTTCCAACACATCAACTTGTGTGCTTATACGCGTGAGACACATTTTATCATCTGCATCCATTCGTGCTATATACTTTCCGTTGCAATGCAACCCCCCCCTATTCAAATTCGCAATATAATTATGCCTATACCGATAAATCTTTATACGTTTGTCCACGTAGCTTTTTACAATCCCTACAGAGTTGTCTGTGGAGCCATCGTCTATTATGATAATTTCTATATTGGTATATGTTTGACAGATGATAGAATCCAAGCACTCCGCTACCGTTTTTTCGGCATTGTACATTGGCAAAACCACACTCACTAAAGGCTTCGAAGTTTGTTCGTTCATTGCGCAAATAACTTTTTAATTGTCCACATTTATTTCTGAAGTAATTGTACTTGTGACTATTTTGTGAATCGGGAAGTGAAGTGCATGGTGACACCAGTGACAGGATGGACAAAGGACAGTTCAACGGCCTGGAGCATGAGACGCGGGGCGGCACAGTGTCCATAAAGACGGTCGCCCAGAACCGGATTGCCAAGACCCTCGGCACAGTGTACACGCAGCTGGTGTGTGCGTCCCGTGTAAGGGTGCAGGGACAAGCGGGCATGTCCGCCGACATTTTCCAAGACGCGATATTTTGTCAGGGCGGTCTTGCCATGGAGCATGTCCACCATCTGACGCGGACGGCAGTCCACATCGGGGCGCAGAGGCAGACGTATCTCCCCCTCCTCGCCCACAGGCATTTCCCTCTCCAACAAAGCCTCATAACGCTTCTCCACCTGACGCTGCTCAAAAAGGCGGCGCAGGGCTGTCTGCACCTCTACGGTGCGTGCCAACAGCAATAGGCCGCCGGTATCCTGATCCAGACGGTGCGCTGCCAGACACCCCGTGAGACTCTCTGCCGAAGGAAGGAATTCCTTGCCGGGAACGGAAAGAAGCCCCGAGGGCTTGTCCACGACAACAATCCATTCGTCCTCGTAGACCACCGACAGCGCGGAGGCCAGACGGTTGTAGGTGGCCAGCCGTGGGTCGGCCTCAGCCTCCAACCCTTTGAGCATGTGAGCAAGAATGGGACGGCAACGTCCGGTGCAGGGCGGGCGGAAAAGACCGTCGGAAGAGTTCCATTCGGCGACAGCCAGCGGACGTATGCCGCGGAGAAAGGCGGCCTGCAGAAGTTTCGGGGCACAGCAGTCACCTGCACCTCCGGGTGGGACAGACGGTGCGAACAATTCGGATAGCTCTGCCCATTCCCCCAAGGCATTGCACACACGGTAACGGCTGAAAAGCCAGCGTTGCAGGGCGCGCGACCTGACCTTGCGTTCATGACGCAGTTCGCAGACCTCGCGTGGCGAAGGCTGACCGGACTCCAGATAACGGTTGATGGCCGTTATCCCGGCCTCCTCCTCAATGAAATAGCGGTCTTCGCCCATGATGTCGAATACTGGAGGGACGAAACCCGGCTGGCAGGTGTGCCCATCGAGAGTACCGGAAAAGGCAGCAAGGAAAGTGAGGCCTTGCGGCATGGGCACGGAGGACGGCTGCGCCGGAAAAGGCGGTTCCGTTCCTTCATAGACCAGAACACCGAACGTCTTGCCCTCCGTCACATCCTTCTGCCATTCGGGACGTGAACGGCAATAGGCCTTGACCTGCTCCATGGCCGGAAAGCAACGTTCATCGAGGCTGTATATCTTCATGGTATCATAGATAGTATACCGACTCGGGGCCCATATTGAAAAGAAGGTCTGCGATGCTGAGATTGCCGATGAAACCGTGCC
>CAMWRK010000253.1 GCA_947176655.1 uncultured Prevotellaceae bacterium
CCCGTACAAGGATTACGGAACATACTCCGAGGAGAGTTGTAACTATGCCACGTAAGGGCATCTTCTTGCAGAGGGAATCGAGAACGGAGATGTATACCCAGGAATAGCAATGTGCGGCTCAGGCGAGGGCATATCCATGACACTGAACAAACACCAGGGAATACGTGCGGGTCTGTGCTGGATGCCTGAGATTGCACACCTGATACGTCAGCACAACGATGCCAACGTACTCGTTATGCCTGGCAGATTCATCGGCAATGACACCGCAAGAGAGATTGTGGACGAGTTTCTCAACACTCCTTTCGAGGGCGGACGACACCAGCAACGCATTGATGACATCCCGCTGAAATAATACGCATCACAATCCTTTCCAATCCCCACATACACCAAATGAACAGCAAACGGTATCGCATTCTGTTGTTGGTTCTGTTTGCCGTGCTGACAGCATGGCCACAGGGCAGCACCAACCATGCCTACTGGGCATATATAGACCGCTACAAGGACTTGGCCATGGAGCAACAGCAGAGGTACAAGATTCCGGCAAGCATCACACTGGCACAGGGATTGTTGGAAAGCAGCGCGGGACGCAGCCGGCTGGCTACAGAGGCCAACAACCATTTCGGCATCAAGACTCCGGGAGGATGGACAGGACCGTATATCCTTGCAAATGATGACCTTCCCAACGAGAAGTTCCGCAAATACCGTTCTGCAAGGGAGAGCTACGAGGACCACTCGCTCTTCCTGATGAAACCGCGCTACCGATGCCTGTTCACATACCGCATCACCGACTACAAGTCGTGGGCGCATGGGCTGAAAGCCTGCGGATATGCGACCAACCCGGCCTATGCCCAAAGCTTGATACGCATCATCGAAATGTACTCTCTGCACCAGTTCGATACGCGCAAATCCGGGCATCATACCACATCTGACACACATGTCAATGCTGCGTCCAGCCCCACTGCCCCCGCTACAGTATGCGAAACTCCATGCCAGTCCGAGCGCATATCGCGCGCATATCTTAAGCGACTGGCACGCAACAAGATTCGCGAGGATCGGATACCGGCCTTTTTCCGCTCTCATGCTGTGTACTATAACAATGACAACTTTTTCATTGTTGTGCAGGCGGGGGACAACATGGCCACCATCAGCAAATCTACAGGTATAGGCATAGGACAACTTCTGGACTACAACGACCTGACTTTGGACTACACTCTGACCATCGGAGACATTCTGTACCTAAGAAAAAAACGCAAGAATGCCTCTGCCGAATATAAAAACAAACCGCATCTGGTACAACCGGGTCAGAGCATGCACGATATATCGCAGATGTACGGAATACGCCTTAAGAATCTCTATCGTCTCAACAACCTGTCACCGCGCGAATATCAGGTTCATGTAGGAGACTTAATATGGTTGCGCTGACCGTCAATATCGCATGTGAGCTGTCACACAGTGCAACAAATGCTACATCGTCCGGAACTTACTTGACAAAACGGTTTATCAACTCCACCACATAGTCTGCATCATCCATTGACATCAGTGGAGAGATTGGCAAAGACAATTCTTCTGCATGTATCCGCTGGGTCAATGGTAACGACATGTGAGACAGCGTCTTCAATGCCTGCTGCTGATGCGGAGCCACTGGATAATGAATCAGCGTCTGTACTCCTGCATTACTGAGATACTCCTGCAAGGCATCGCGTTCGGCACAACGGATAGGAAAGATATGCCATACGCACTCCATTTCGTCACGTGGCATGGCCGGCAACGTTATCATAGGATTTGTTATTCCAGAAATATATCTCCTTGCTATCTCCCGACGGCACGCGTTGTCCCGGTCAAGACGAGGCAGCTTCACTCCGAGAACGGCAGCCTGAATTTCATCGGTTCTGCTGTTAATGCCCTCGTACTCATTGATATACTTGCTACTGCTGCCGTAGTTGGCCATTGAACGCACCACCCGCGCCAGCTCGCTATCGTCAGTTACCACACAGCCGGCATCGCCCAAAGCTCCAAGATTCTTACCTGGATAGAAACTGAATCCTGCGGCATTGCCTATATGGCCAGCCTTCAGACCGTGCCACATGGCACCGTGGGCCTGCGCGGCATCTTCCACGACAACCAGCCCGGTCTCACCGGCCAAAGCCATAATGCCCTCCATGTCGCAGACACGCCCGTACAAGTGTACTGGCAATATGGCTCTTGTCCTCGAAGTAATGGCCTTGCGGCATTCCTCGGCATGGATGTTGTAGTCGCACAGTCTCGGCTCGACAAGAACAGGGGTCAGCCCGGCCTCCCTCACAGCCAGGATGCTGGCTATGTACGTGTTTGCCGGCACTATTATCTCGTCCCAATCATTCCAGTCTTTCAGCACTTTATAGGCTCTGAGGACAAGTTTCAGGGCATCCAGGCCGTTACCGCAGAGCACTACTTCGGAAGTTCCGATATATTCGCCCCATCGGTGTTCGAATGCTGTGTTTTCCTCCCCGAGAAGGTAACGCCCGCTCTGAGCTGCACGCATAATACTGCGCGACAGTTCCGGTTCGAAACTCTCCGACATGGCTTTCAGATCCAGAAACTTCACCTCTCGTCTCCCCTGCTCTTCCACAACCTCGTCAGACATCTTCAACAGACGGCTACGCTCCAGTTCCACCCTGTACGTGTCGTAGCACACAGCCCTGCCCCCAAAGCCTTCCTTCTGAAAAATAAGGCCTTCGTTCAGCAAATAGCCTCCATTCTCAGTACTGATACCGAAATCTATAAACTCCTTGTCCCGGTATCTCTCGCCGCACAAATGGCGTAGCAGCAAATCCAAGGCTCCGTATTTCCTTCCCTCCGAGGCCGAAGCTATGTATTGGACATGAGCCACCGTCTCGGTCTCGAACACAACAGTGCCAGCCACTATCCGCGCTTCAGTGTTCCTGACCACGAATAGCCTTATCTGCCGTGGAAAACGACTCATAAGCAGAGACATCTCCTCTACCGTATGCACAGGACGTGTCTGATGGTATGTGTTCAGGACATCTTCCAGCACAGCCCAGTACTCCCGCAGTGACACATTGTCACCCTCCTTCATACGCTCTATGTAGAAACCGTGTTCCAGAGCCTTTCTGGCCTGCCTAACCCGGAGCGTACGCATACTCAGCGGATTGGCAACGCTCACCACAGTAGCCACACCACGGCCATACAACTGCGCACCGGCACGGAACAAGGCATACAGATCCTCCTGGCTTGGCACTCTGCCATATATATATGGTATAGCCTTGTAAATCACTGTGCGTGCACCAAGATAGCCCTCAAAGTACACCAATATTTTCTGCATTATCCTCAGAACCTCGCCCTGGGTGACACTC
>CAMWRK010000254.1 GCA_947176655.1 uncultured Prevotellaceae bacterium
GTTACTTTCCGCAAGAGAGTTGACGTAACCGATTAGCCAGTCGTTCTGCCGGATGTAAGGGTTTGCATCGACAATCCGTTTCCAGCCGACCTTTCCGAAACGGAACGAGAATCCGGCTGTCAGCGCCAGCATATTGTCGCCAAGTCGGTTGGCTTTGCCGTATCCGTCGAAGTCCTGAAATGTTGTCATCCCGGACAACTCCATCACGAAGCTGACACGGCGGGAGATATTGTATTCACCCTGCAAGCCGTAGGAAAAGGCAAAGGAATAAGTGCCGCGTGTGGCATTGTGGAGCAGTCCGACACCGAGCAGCGGCGAGAGGTTCCAGCGCACCTGTTCCTGCCTGCCGTACTTTCCTCCAAGCAGATTCCACATAAGGTCTACGTGGACATAGTGATAGTTCTGATTGGCATTTTCGCTGTCGCGCAGCCACATTCCTTGATAGTCCAACCGCGTGCCGATTGCCGGTGTGAACCACTTTCCAACCGCCACGTTATAGGTCGGCCGGATACGTCCGAAGAGGTCGTTGCAGCCAAGCGGCGTACCGAGAAACGCAGACGCGCCGCCGGAGAAGGTGACAAACCAGTTGCCGCTCCATGGCGGGGAGGTTATCACACCGTCGAGGTATGCCGGCTGCATCGGTTGAAGCAATCCGTTGTCATCGACAACAGCTGCGTAAGCGGCATTGCCCGACTCCACGGACTGCGCATTGACCCGCAGTTGCAGTGAACAGATCACCGCGAAGATTAAAATGATTTTTTGTTTCATATTCGATAGACTTTTTCGTTGTTACATTGTTGTTTGTTGTGGAATAACTGCCGATTAACGCTTGGGCTTTTTGCCGGTTGCAGGACGCATCATCCGTCTCGCCATGCGCATACAGCGTCGGGCCCATGCACGGTTGTCCTCGTCATCATCGCGTCCCCAGCCGGACTTCTTGCCACCACCTCCACCGCCGCGTGTTTCGGCAAAGGTTGTGGCATCATCGACCATACCGAGAAAGAGCATCGTCGCGCAGTGCATCACATCCTGCCCCTGCTCGGCTATGGAGCATAGCAGTGAGTTATCGAACAGCTGCCGCGCCGTCTCGTCCATCTGTGCCGACAGGTCGCGGTATTCGCTGACCATATCTTCCAGCAGGACATCCCGCAGCAGCGTGTCCACTTTCGACTGCACATCGCCGGAGTATTTGTAGGCTTCGGCACGCAGCTCTTCCGTGCGCAGCTCAATGGCATCCATATCCTCTTTGAGTGCGGCGAGTTGTCGGTCAGCCTCCTGCAACTTCCCGTTCTTGTCTGCCAGTTTCGCCTCGATACCGCCCAGCTCGGACTGAAGCCGTGCGATGCGGTCGGCAAGCTCCTGAGCATTGCCGTCGTGAGCTGCCAGTTCACGCTCCGCTGCCACAATTTGCGCCTCCTTTTCGGCCTTTTCGTTTCGGAGGTTCTCGACCATCGTCGTAAGACCTTTGACGCGACGCTCTGCCAGTCGGATGTCCGTTTGCAGGGATGAGAGAGCCTTACGGTGCTGCCCGATCTGCTGCTCGACGTTCGTACACTCTTCGGATAGGTGACGGCGATATTCTTCTGTCGTCCGGTGCTTCGCTCCGGTTTCGGAGACACTCGCACCGCGTGACATTCCCCACCTGCTGTTGACCTCGGCGAAGTCGCTGTGAAGCTGCTTCATTCTGGCACTGTACTCGTATTTGTCCTTGCCGGCAAAAATATCCTTGTACGCAAATTTGCCGTCCTTGATTGGCAGAAGCGTGCAGTGGATATGCGGGTTCAGCTCGTCGAGATGTACGATGAAGGCAACTATGTTTTCCTCGCCGTATTTGCCGCTTACGAATGTATAGACATCCTTGGCCCATTGCTCGATGTCGGGCTTGCGGACGACGGCGGAGTTGTCGGCGCCCTTGTCGAAGTTCACGGCTTGGCTGCCGAAAGCCAGCTCCTGCATCCGTTCCCGTGAGCCTCCGAATATGAAGTTCACGACGGTGCGGTACTTCGGTTCGGCGAGCCCGTCGTTGGGGTCTTTGATACCCCTCCAGCGGAGCAGGTCGGCCATGCGTTGCGGTATGCTGTGGTCTTTGTCGACGGGGCGGATTTTCCCTCCTCTCACGACCTCGAAGTTCAGCCTCTCACGTGTCGGGTCATAGTTGCCGATTTTCAAGGCGCTTTCCCAGCCCTTTTCCGTCCATCTGCGCAGATGTTCGTTGCTCTGGCTTGTAGATATACCTTTGGACGGTCTAAAGTCCATTACTTGCTTTGCATTTGCCATATTATTGAAACCATTTGGTGGATAATCCTCCTGTCCCTGCTTGCAGTTTATCCGGACAGCCCGCCCGACGTCGTGAGACGGTCGGGGGATTAGGCTACCCCGAAGGGGCTCTAAGTGGCATCAGGCAAGCCTGCTTGCCTCCATCTATCGGCAGAGAATCTGCCGCAGAGTAGAAGAGGATTATCCCTGGTTATACAATCTCTTTTGAGGGTGCTGTGCGTCTATTCGGACGCGGCTTTCCGTGCCAGCAGGGAGAGGAAGGCTTTGTAAAGGGAATCACGCATTACGGCGTTCTCTTCGAGGTCTTCACCGAGGCGGTCAGTCTCACCCTCTACGAGCAGTTCAGACAACCCCTTGAAGGTCTCGATAAGCGACTCCCACTCTTCGCCGAGGTCGGCGTGGAAATACGCATCCATCGGCGAGATGTCGCCGAAGCGCGACTTGCGCAGTACGCGCATGAGAGCTGCGTGTGCGATACAAGCCATAGCCTGCTCGCGCAGGTCGTCCTCAAACTGTACGATCTCCTTCTCCGTCAGTTCGGCTTTGCCGTCCGACGGCTGTCCGGTCTTCGTATCGGCATACTTGTCGAGATATTCACGGATGATCTGTTCGCACAGAGCGGCCGCCTCGGACGAAGACAATTTACCGATGACCCAACCGGACAGTGCGCTGTCGAGAATCGAGCCGAAGTCTTCTGTGTCTTGTCCACATTGTGCAGGAAATGCTTTGCCGGTACCGACAGGCATGGTGATGACGATGCTTTTGGGGAGTTTGACCTTTTCAAGCTGTCCGAGCTGTTCCAGCATTTCGAGGAAGGAGCGGACAGTGGCGCGATGCCAGTGCCACTCTTCGGCGAGTCCTGAGATGGTTACGTGGCACTGGTTGGGTTGAAGGTCGTAGTCAATGCGACGTTGGAACTCCGATACGAATCCTGCCAGTGATTTGTCCAGCAGGTCGCAATAGGCTTCTGTGCGTGTCTTGCGTTCACCGACCTTCTCCTTGAGAAAGTCGAACACATCCGCGCTTGCCACTACGATGGCGATGTCTTTCTTGTTGTCTTT
>CAMWRK010000255.1 GCA_947176655.1 uncultured Prevotellaceae bacterium
CGCAAGAGCGGATATAACGTCCAGTTTCGCTTTCCTTGACATATATAGGAGCAGTTCCCATCACTTTTGGTACAAAAACCTCCGGATGGCATGGACTATCTTCGATATAGTCCCTTTTAATTGTACCCTCAAGTCCAAGTTGACTTATGGCATCATCATGATTTCCAAACATTAGTTTTTTCATCTTGGCAGCATCTAATATTCCATCTGTGATTATTTCAGGCCAAAGATTGCGAATTGCACGTACAAAGAATTGCACAGGATAATTCATTCCAGTGGCACCACTCATTACAAAGTAATAGAAACCCGGAATAGGAGCACACGCTGAGAATTGTAAGACATCAGTATTTTCAAAGAGATCTTTACGTAGGTCTTCCGGTTTTGCATATCTTCTAAACTCATTAAGATAAAGTACCAGATTCATAAGCTTCTCTTTGCAGTATAAAACGTATGCCTCATCAATCTTTGAATGTATATATTTGTCTTGAAAAAGCAATTCTCGCAGACGGTCAGGATTTAGTACGCCATCTCTAAATACTTCCAAATCGTCATGAAGAATACATTTAAGAATCCTGACAGATAAAAACGCAACATTATCTCCGCGTTCACTAAAACGCTGCAGGTATGCGCCCAAGTCAGATATAGCACTATCTGGTGAAGTGTATTGTTTTTCTTCATTTAACGCCAGAATAATGTCGGCGAAAGTCCGAGTCATGCCATAGCAATGAGTTGTTACTTCACAGGGTAGTTGATTTTTCATAAAGTTCGTAGTATCACTAACCTTTTTCATTGATAGCGATAACTCTTCGCATATTTGTGTCACAGTTTCGGCAACATATTCATCAAGAAGTGAAAAGCAGTCGAAAATAGAGATATCGTTATACTTTTGCGTCAGATCGACAGCCTTGACAATCTTTACATCAACGCCTTCTTCTTTTAGAGAATTTGCAGCGTCAATGGCTCGTTCCTGTTTCCTTATTCCTTCAAATTCAAAGGGAATAGTGCAAACTACAGTAATGGAGATATCCGCTTTTTTGCATAGGCTTACAAGCCATTTGGTTCCAAATGTTCCAGTCATACCACCAAATCCCGCTATTATAATCACATGTTTGGCAGAATTATCAATCAACGAATGCACAAGAGAATTATTCTCAGTATTTGCATAATATCTATTAAAACCTTCTTCTGTATGAAACCGTGGATTTATCCCACAAGGATTACCTCCATAAAGACAAGCTTTTAACTTGACCTTAGATTGTTCAACCTCGATATCGGTACTTAAGACACTGTATTCTACATAAGCGAGAGGATTTTCAATCATTCTCTCAACAGAATTTGTGCCACCACCACCAATTCCAATAACTTTAATTGGAGAGTCGAAATGTTTTACTCGTTCCTGATGAGCCGCTTCCATAGTATCAAGGATTCTTTGAGGATGTATTGAACGATTCTCATTCTCGATATAGACAGCAAACTCAATAGGCAATATTACATTCGGTAAATTATAAGCATCCCTGAACAATGGAGCAATATCCATTACCTCAAAGCCTGCAATTCCACATCCAATCTTAGTTACATAAAAAGTAAGTGCTTTTTCATATTCAGCAAGTTCAATAAATTTCTCAATATATGGCCTAATAGTGTCTACGCTTCCCTGCATTGTCGGAATGGCATACGAATTACCTTGGAGACCTTCCCCTTGTCCCCATACAGCACCGAAACGATTAAACGCAACTTTTGCGGCACCTCCTGCATGATGTCCGGCAAGATTACTACCAAACACGAAAATGTCTCTCCGCCCCAGAGTCGTAATTTCCTCCGGAGTGTACTTCGCATCAAGAGGCGTATCACACACTCCTGTGAAATGTCGTTCTTCAATAGCTGAAGATTCAGTATTTACAGTTTGTTTAGTCTTTCTATATCTGAAAAAATCGAATAGTCCCATTGATTTATTTTTTTTTGATTGTGATAAAATTGGATGCGTAAGGTAATGATGTAGAGTGAAGATATTTAGGCGATTTATCCGATTGATTGACACGATAAAAACAATAGTTCCAACCTTGTCCCATATCGGTGTATAAAGCCTCTTTCACTCCCTGAGAGAGCAGTGCATCAATGAAATTCCCAAATGTTACGACCCCTTGACTTTCAAAAAGAGCCAACAGATTGTCGGAATTAAGACAGAGGGCGCGGAATACGTTTCTATTTCCAAGTGGGCGCGTTGTCTTAATCGCTTTGCCATCATGGATCATCATCTCTTGCGCGAAGCCCATGCCACCTTCTTGTGCAGCACTATCAAGAGCATTGGTATAATCTTTGTAATGGAATTGAGGTCCGGAAGTTGAAGACCATGTGAATGCGCCGGTATTACGCTTGCAGCGATACCCTTTGAAACGCTTGCCTCCGGCGACGTGATCCCCAGCCACATTAGTATGTCCTTTATCAAACTCTGTCCCGGTAAAAGCACCTGCAAAAGCTAATATGATTGAATCATTATCTGGCGAAGGAATTTCGCTACAAACCATATCTATCTGCAAGCCAGCCATATTCGGATAAAGACAGATTAGGTCTCCATACTCCGTTTTGATGTGTAAAACAGACATTACGTCAGCATCGACACTCGTAAAATCTCTGATAATCGACTCTTTAATATCGGGATGAAGACCACGAGCCATGTCAATAAACAATTTCACACGGGCTAATACCTCACGACCTCGGTTGCGCCTCCATGAAGTGCGTCGCCCCGGCGTCTTGGCATTGAATGCAATCGCATCAATGCCAAGATGCTTTGCCTGATACAAGGCTCGTTCATTATGATATTCTTGAGAAATAATGGTTATTGAGTCCTGACAATACACCTCTCGCATTTTTGCAATAGAATTAAGGGTACGTGTACCGTCGTAGTCAAGAATAATCCGTGTAGAATCAACGCCTTGTTTCATCAAGGAATCGCGCATTGCCACAGGCTCGTCATATCCATTTTCAGTGTTGCGATAGTCTCCGCCACTGACAACGAGCCAATCAACCTTTCCTGCTTTATACAGATCAGCCCCGGCTGTAATACGATGGTCAAAATAATAGTTCCTACACCCATTCCAAGTTGAAATTGGCGACGTCCCAAGAATAAGCCCCACCTTGCGATGCGGGATACTATCTACATCATCATAGGTCTTTCCTGAGGCATTTTTACTGACAAGAATATCACAAGTTGCAGTGATAGCGATAAGTACTACTATTATTATGATGCTCCAAATGATAATTTTACGCTTTTTCATCGGTTATTTGATTGATAAAGGATGTTATCTTCTGATGATACATGGCTCGGTTATTCAGATTT